>JABSSQ010000394.1 GCA_013213905.1 Verrucomicrobiales bacterium
TCGATCTCCTGGAAGCCACGGAGGAAGGCGCGGTCTTCCAACTGCCCGAGACCAGGCATGACCAGTAGAGCAAAAGTGAACAGCAGACCCGTCACGAGAAGGGTCGTGAGAGTGCTGAAGACAAGCAGCCCGTTGAAAATGAGTTGTGTTGTCATGTTGTAGAGAAGATTTGAACTCCTAAACCCCTAAACAGCTGAAGAGAACACCCCGGAGAGATGAGCTTTCTGAAGGAAGCCTCGGAAATCACGAGGCGGACGACCGAGCGCCCGTTGCACGCCATCGCCAAGACTGGCGTTCCGACCGTCTAGGACTTCGTTAAATAGATAGTCCACGAGCTGAACCATGCCTGCCGGCAACTGAGCCGCCTCAAGTCCCTTTACAAATTCCTCGCGCGAGACGTCAACCACACTGAGTTCGCGTCCTGTCACCTCTACAAAAATCTTTGCTATGTCGCGAAAGGTGAGTAGTTCGGGACCCGTTAGCTGATAGATCTTACCGGCATGCCCCACCCCGGTGAGGGCGGCAGTGACAACGTCCGCAATATCATCAGCGTCGACGTAGCCCTCTCCGACATCGGCGTTCGGCACAGCAAGGATTCCACTCATGAGGAGATCTCGGAAAAACGACTCGGAGAAATTCTGATTGAACCAACCGCATCGCACGACTGTCGCAGGGATACTTGAGTTCAGTGCGAGGCGTTCACACAGCTCTGCCTCTTCTTCGCCCCTCCCGGAAAGAAGAACGATTCGCTCGACGGCCTGTGATTCGGCGACCGCCAACAGCGCACGAATGTGATCCGAAGCTCCGGGAACGGAGAGGTCGGGATGGTAGGTGATGTAAAGCGCCTTGGCGCCCTGAAGCACCTCGTTCCAGTTCGAGTCGTCGTTCCAATCGAAGCTCGGGCTGCTTGAGCGCGAAGCACCGCGAACTTCATGCCCAAGGGACTTGAGACGATCGACAACACGACGTCCGGTTTTCCCGTTACCTCCAATCACGAGGAAGGGAGCGGCGGTTGAGTTTTCGTTGAGAGCAGGTGGGGAGATAGTGTTTGTTTTCATCACTCACAACCTGATCAATTCCGCCTCAGTCCGCTATGGCAGCGACTCCAAGAGAATTGACCAATCGTCCAAAAGGGGCGTTCTTTCGGGGATGTCGTCCCACCCCACGGCAAATTCTACCGAGGAAGCGTTCCGGTCCGCCGACCCGCTTGGGGAGGCCCTGCATGCCCTGAGATTGAGCGGAGCATTTTTCTGCCGATCCGAACTGAAGGCACCGTGGGGCATCGAACTCCCACCGATGCCTGACAGCCTGATGTTCCATATCGTGACCGGAGGTTCAGCCTGGATCACTTTTACCAATGGAGAACAGGTTCAACTGGAGACCGGTGATTTCGCCCTCCTCCCCCAGGGTCGCGGCCATGCCGTTGTCGACACCCCCGGAACTCACGCCACCAACCTGTTCGACTATGATCGCCCCCTTCTCAGCCCTCGCTACGAGTTGCTCGAGATCGACCATGGAGGCGACCGCGCCAGCCTGATCTGCGGCATTGCCTCAGTCAAGGATCCGGCCGCCCGTCGCATGATCAGCCTGCTTCCAAAGATTATCCCGCTGCGGGCGGCGACACCCGGCAATGAGTGGCTTCGAGGCTCGGTTCAGATCATGATCGAAGAAGCTCGCAGCCTTGGCCCCGGTGGAGATGCCGTCATTACCCGGTTCTCGGATATTCTCGTGGTTCAGGCGATTCGTCACTGGCTGCAAACTGACCCGAACGCCCAGGCGGGCTGGCTCGGAGCGCTGCAGGATCCCCAGGTCGGTCGTGCGTTGGCCCTCATCCATCGTGATCCAACCCAACCCTGGACCGTGGAGTCCCTCGCCGGAGCGGTGGGAGTCTCCCGTTCCGGTCTGGCGGCCCGATTTGCCGATCTCGTTGGCGAAACGCCGATAACATACTTGCGGCAGTGGCGTTTTGAAGTGGCCCGCAACTGGCTTCGCAACACCAACCAGACGCTGGCAGAGATTGCTGAACAGCTCGGCTACGAGAGCGAGGCAAGTTTTTCGCGGGCGTTCAAGAAGGCGACCGGACAGACACCGGGCAGCGTGAGACGGGACGCCGCAGAAAAGGAATAGCCATTTCCGATTTCGAATCCAAACTGCAGGCATGGTTTCACCCCGACTTGTTCTCTTTATCACCATTGCTTTCCTGCCGGGACTCTCACTTGCAAAAAACCTCTCTCTCGCCTCACCTTTCACCGACCACATGGTTCTGCAGCGGGAGATGCCAGTCCCCGTCTGGGGCACTGCCCAAAAGGGCTTCAAGGTGACCGTGTCTTTCGGGGGGCAGGAAAAATCTACGACTGCTGACGACAACGGAAACTGGCAGCTGTTCCTCGATGCTTTGTCAGGCTCCAAAACAGGGACCGACTTCACGACGACGACGGATCAGGGTGAGGCGATCACCCTTTCCGATGTCGTCGTGGGAGAAGTCTGGATTTGCTCCGGCCAATCCAACATGCAGATGGGCCGTGGTGCGGTTGAGGAACTAAAGGACCTCCCGGAAGAAAACCTTCGAACCTTCGCGGTCAAACGGACCGTTGCCTTTGACGAACAGGATCGGCTCGAGGGTGAATGGGTCTCCGGAGGACCGGACAGCGCGGTTGCCTTCGGCTTTGCTCATGGCCTCGCCCAACAAACCGAATTCCCCGTTGGAATCATTCTCGCCGCCTGGGGGAGTTCTTCCCTCGAAGCCTGGATGCCACGCGACATGACGGAACAGTTCCCGCACTTCAAAACGATCATGGAAGAGTGGGACAACAACACGGAGGCGCAGGAAATGATCAAGGCGGCTCTCGCCAAGGAAAATTGGAGCCGGGACGAAGATGTGTTCATGCGGCGTCAGTCCTGCATCGTTTACAACGCCATGATTCATCCACTCATCCCCTACGCCTGCCGCGGATTGGTTTGGTATCAGGGTGAGAGAAACACCCGCTACATCAGCGGTATGCCCGAGGGACCATGGTATCACCGCGTCGCTGGAATTCGCGAATACGACGATGTTCTCAAGGGCTGGATGCAGCGCTACCGCCAGGCGTGGGATCGCGATGACTTTCACTTTCTCGTGGTCATGCTCCCCGGCTACGGCAGTCTCCTTTCAACCGGCCCTAACATGGAACCTTCGAACCCCACTTCCCATTCATGGGCCTGGATGCGCGAATCGCAACTGGCCGCTCTTGACCTTCCTCATACCGCCGTTGCCAATACGATTGATCTTGGCGATGTGAAGAACATCCACCCGAAAGACAAGGCCCCGATCGGACAGCGTCTCGCCCTGCTCGCCGCAAGAGATACGCTCGGCCTCGAAGTGGAAGCGAGCGGACCGGTATTCAACAAAGTCACCTCGAAGGGCGGCCACCTCGTTGTTCAGTTTGATCACGCCGAAGGCCTCAAAACGACGGACGGCGAAGCACCGCGTGAATTCTGGATCGCGGATCAATCGGCAAAGAATTGGAAACCCGCATCAGCGACCATCGTGGGCACCACGATTGAGCTTCACTCCCCCGAAGTCCCCAACCCTGCATTCGTGCGCTATGCCTTCACCGGCAAGCCGGAGGTGAATCTCGTCAACGAAGCCGAACTTCCGGCCTATCCATTCCGCACCGATGACGCGGCGCCGTGAGTCGCGACTTTTTTTCTGGGTGACCGCCCAAAACTTCTACCGGCGCCGGCATCACGCATGCGGCACCGGTCCACCAGCGCACCTGCATGCCCACAAAAAACCACCTCCGAGCAGCACTTTCTTCCCGTCGTCGACCGGGAAAAACGGAACTGAAAGCATCCCGTTCAGGGTGCGCTGGAGACTGACGCAGAAAAAACGCACTCCTCCTTTGTAATGGTTGATACGTTCGGGCGTCCAAAACGTATCAAGATCACAGAACCATGACAGAAAGTTCGAATTCCCTCCTCGATATTCTTCAGAGTTTTCTCTCCAGTCCTGCCGGAATCCTGATTTCAATACTCGCTGTTTACCTGCTGCTGCAACTGGTCATTCTCCCACGGCTGGGCATTCAGACGTGACTGTCCGGAAGCTGCTCGGTCGAGCAGCCAAAAAACGAAAAGCTCGTCGAAGAAACCCGAACCGAGAGCTACTCAGCAGGCTCATCGGGCAAAGATCCGGAAGCTTAAATCAGCAACTGCAGCTTTACTCGCAGATCCCTAAACCTCTTCAGGGATCGCAAATTCCTCGCGCTGAGGCGGCTTGACGAGAGCATTGGCTTCGGCGGCGAAAGAGCCGGTAAACTTCTCCGTTGTCGGGTCGAAGCTCAGCTCCGGACCCAGGTTCATCGATTCAATGGAAGCTCCGTTAGCTTCAAGCTGACCGAGGACTGACTCCACCGTGTTGGCCGCGTCTTCGTGGCCGCTGAACGCTTCTTTTACCTCACTCACCGAGGCTTCCTGGCCGACGCGGTAGGAAGCATTGGCCAGGTGACAGATGCCACTGCTGACATGACCCGTCGCGATTTCCGCGGCGAGGTCTTCTTTCTTGCCGCTGCGAATCGCGTTGATGAAGTTCTCAAAGTGACCTTGCCCGGAGTTCCCTGAGTATTTCTTGATGGTTGTCTTGCCGTCGAGTTCGTAGGACTTACCGCCACCCCGCGCGAGCTTGATGATACCCTTCTCACACATGATGATGTTGCCCTGCTGGGAACCCATGTAGACGCCGTGAGTGCTGCGCTCGGAGGAATACGGCAGATTGCGTGTTTCTACGATGACGGGCACTCCTTCGTAATCCATCAGTGAGAAAATCATGTTCGGAGTCTCGCCGTTATCCTTCCAGATAAAGCGTCCGCCGCCGGAGCGCACCTTGGTGGGCATCTTCTCATCCCATCCCATCATGTGGCAGAGATCATCGGTGTAGTGGACTCCCCAGTTACCCATTTCGCCATCACCCCAGTTCCACTGCCAGTGCCAGTCGTAGTGAAACTTCTGACGCATCGGCGGGTCGTCGGATGCGGGACCACACCAGAGATTGTAGTCGACGCCATCGGGAATCTTGGCCGGCTCGGTCACGTAGCCGATCGGTGGGCGCTGATTGAGCTTCATGCAATGAACCCATTGCACCTTGCCATACATCCCCGAGGCAAGGTCACGAGCAACCTCCTGGGGTGCCGGGCAGGATCGCTGCTGGGTGCCTCCCTGGACAATGCGGTCATACTTCCGGGCGGCTTCCACCATCTTGCGGCCTTCCCAGATACTGTGGCTCACCGGTTTCTCGACATAAACGTGCTTGCCTGCCTGGCAGCCCATCACGGTCATAGCCGCATGCCAGTGATTAGGTGCCGCCGTAGTGATGGCATCGATATCATTGCGATCGAGGACCTCGCGGAAGTCTTCGATCTGCTCCACGTTGGGATCATCTTTGCGAACCCAGTTCATCTTCGAAGCGTCGGGATCACAAACCGCGACCACTTCGACGCCTTCGATAGCCCGCAGTGATTTGATATGGCCGGCA
>JABSSQ010000395.1 GCA_013213905.1 Verrucomicrobiales bacterium
ATCAAGGTGTTGCGAGCCATGCTGAAGACGCATCGCGTCGCCAAACCACATCATAAGATAGTCAATCAACTGGTTTCGTTGCTGCAGGTATTCGGCTTCGGTCAGTGCTTTGTAGTATTCCTCACGACGTTTGAGATAGTCACCTTCCGTGGTCTGTCGATAGTGGGCCACTTCTGCTTTCAACGCTGCCTCATTCCTTTTTGCGATAGCAGTTTTCTCTTCCTTCAGAATCCCAGCAAATCTGGCCATCAAACCCAGCGCCCCCGATACTCCGGTGCGTTGTTCGACGGCGTGTTTCTTTAGAGCAGCCAGGAAATTTGAAGCCGACGAATTCAACTCTGCTGGACCGGGTTTGCCTGCCAGGCTGATCTGAATACAACGCGATAAAATGGTATCCAGCAACATCTCCGGCCGAGCTGTCAGCAACAACAATCGACAACCAGCCGGAGGTTCTTCGAGAGTCTTGAGAAAGGCATTTTCGGCCTCAGGCCCCATGCAATCGGCGTCTTTGACTACGGCAAATTTTGTGACTCCACCCGGAGCGGCCATTTGCAGGGTATGCTCGACATCACGAATCGCCTTCACCGTAATGCGGCGTGATTTGGATTCCGGACCAATCACCGTGGTCGTAGCCGACTTGAGTTCTTCAAGTGACGAGGCACCGGTCGAGCCGGCAGGATTGACCATTTCGATCATCTTCACGGCGAGTGACTCTTTACCGCTGCCCACAGGCCCCGTGATCAAATAGGCGTGAGCCAGTCGCTCGTTGTCGCGAGCCTGCTCAATCAGTTCAACGGCTTTCTCGTATCGAAAACTCATGAGGTCAAAGCTCCCAGGCGCTCGCTGAACATGGAGTTAATCTCCTCGGTCACTTCATCAATGCTGGCAGAGGCATCAATCACGGCAATTCTCTCGGGGGACTCTTTCGCCAACTGAAGATATCCTTGGCGAACACTCTCAAAAAACTCCATCGGATTCGACTCCATCCGGTCTTCCACCTCCCCGCTTGCCTCAACTGCCCGGGAATGCCCGATTGAGACATCGAGATCAAGCAGTAGCGTCAAATCTGGCTCGGTGCTTCCTACCGCGAAGGCATTGATTTGCTTCACGGAAGAAACGTCGAGCCCCCGGCCCACCCCTTGATAGACGGTCGTAGAGTCAAAAAATCGATCGGCCACCACCCACTTACCAGCCTCCAAAGCCGGTTGAATCACTTTTCTTACCAGTTGGGCTCGACTCGCAGCAAAAAGAAGCAGCTCACTCTCGTCGGTCAAATCGGCCGCATCGGCGTCAAATTGAAGCAAATGGCGAATTTTCTCGCCCACTGGCGTCCCGCCCGGTTCACGAGTTTGCAATACCTCGATTCCTTTGGACTCCAGCATTGCGACAAATCGCTGGATTTGAGTGGACTTGCCACAGCCTTCCGAACCTTCAAATGTGATAAATTTCCCCCGTTGCATCGACGTCGAATGCATCTATGAATGCCTGACGCAGGAATGTCTATTCCTAATTGAGCTCAACACCAAACTGAACCATGTCCAATACTGCAGAAATCACCTTCGGCTCACGCGACGATAAGAAACTCGTCGAAACAGAACCCGTCTTCGCGCCGAAGTTCGACGATCATGGTTTGATCGTCGCTATCGCCCAGGACGCCGACACCAACGAGGTTCTCATGGTCGCTTACATGAACGAGGATTCCCTCAAGCAGACCCTTGAGATCGGCGAAGCCGTTTACTTTTCACGCAGCCGTCAGGAAATCTGGCATAAGGGGGCGACCTCCGGACATACCCAAACGGTGGAAAAAATTCTCACCGATTGCGATCAGGACGCCCTGGTTCTCAAAGTACGCCAAAAAGGTCCCGGTTGCTGCCACGCCGGATACCGATCTTGCTTTTACAGAAATATACAGGAGGCGGGAGATCCCGTAGCCTTGGGTCAGGAAATTGAAGATCAGAGCTACGACCCGAACAAGGTCTACAGCTAATCTTCCAACGCTCCTGCTCTTTTTCCACCACTTGATCTTGTTCTCCCCCCTGGAGAGTAAGGGTAGAGATGTGATCTAGATCGGGAGCGACAAAGCCAACCTTCCCCCCCCACCGCCCAAGCTACTCATCCATGAAATCCCTCTGGTCTGACTCAGAAGCCCGCAAATACAAAGGTGACCTCGGCAAGCGTGTCTACACGTCACGCCTGCTCGGAGCCAATCCCGAACTCGTTCTCCACGGCGGCGGCAACACTTCAGTCAAAAGCACCGAAAAGGATTTCTTCGGAGATAAGGTCGACGTTCTCCACGTCAAAGGTTCCGGTTGGGATCTCGGCACCATCGAGAAAGAAGGCTTCGCTCCCGTCCGCATGGATGCGCTTCTCAAGATGGCCGAGCTCAAAGAGCTTTCCGATCCGGAAATGGTGAAGCAGCAGCGGGCCGCGATGCTCGAGCCGAACGCTCCCAATCCGAGCATCGAGGCGATTCTTCACGCGGTAATCCCGCAGAAGTTTGTCGATCACACGCATGCCAATGCGGTCGTGGCGCTGACCAACCACAAGAACGGTCGCCAGGCGGTCGAGGAAGTCTACGGTGAGCGCGTTGCCGTGATTCCTTACGTCATGCCCGGTTTCGATCTGGCCAAGGCGGTTGCGAAGGCACTCGCCAAGGTCGACGCCCACAAGCTCGAAGGTATCATCCTGATGAACCACGGTATCTTCACGATGCACGACGATGCCAAGACCAGCTACGAGCTGATGATCAAGCTCGTGACTGAGGCCGAGCGCTACCTTTCCAAAAACCTGGGCAAGGGCTTTTCCCTGCCCAAGGCCAAGCCGACTGAAGATCTCCTCGGGCTTTCTGAAATCCGGAAGCAGGTATCCGAGCTTCGCGGTGTCCCGGTGATTGCTTCACTGGATCAGTCTCCGCAGGCAGCAGGCTTCGCCAGCCGCGACGACGTCGCCCGCCTCGCCACTCGCGGACCGCTCACACCGGATCACACCATTCGCACAAAGCGGATTCCGGCCGTGATCGGCAAGGACTCCGGCAAGTCTCTCGACAAGTTCGCCGCGGACTACGCCAAGTATTTCGAAAAATACAACAAGGGTGAGACCATGCTTACGCCGGATCCCCGTTGGGCGGTTTGGCAGGACAAAGGCGTCATCAGCTTCGGTGCGACCGAGAAAGAAGCGGGTGTTCTCACCGACATTGTCACTCACACGTGGCAGACCATCCAGAAAGCGGAGTCTGCTTTCGAAGGTGGCTGGAAAGCACTACCCGCCGGCAAACTCTTTGAAATCGAATACTGGGAACTCGAGCAGGCCAAGCTCAAGAAGGGCGGCTCAGCTCCGACTCATCAAGGCAAAGTGGCTGTTGTTACCGGTTCGGCCGCGGGCATTGGCTTCGCTTGCGCCGAGTCCCTCGCTGAACAGGGCGCCAAGGTCATCGGAATCGATCTCAGCCCCGAGATTGAAGAGCAGATGGCCAGGATCGGTGGGATCGGCGTCATCGCCAACCTGACCGACGACAAGAAGGTCAAAGCGGTTATCGAAGATGTCGTCCGCCAGTTCGGGGGTATCGACATTCTCGTCAGCAACGCCGGTATCTTTACCGCAGGTGCCTACCTCGAAAACCTCGAGTCATCCAACTGGGAGAAGTCCATGGCCGTCAACCTGACAAGCCACCAGATTCTCCTGAAGCACACGATTCCCTATCTCAAAAACGGGATCGACGGAGCCATCGTCCTGGTGGGCTCCCGCAACGTCAACGCCCCCGGCGCCGGCGCTGCCAGCTACTCCTGTGCCAAGGCGGGTCTGACCCAGCTTTGCCGTGTTGCTTCTCTTGAGCTCGCCCCCTTCGGCGTACGCTGCAACATCATCCACCCGGATGCCGTGTTCGACACCAAGCTCTGGACTCCTGAAAATCTCAAGCGCTCCGCCGAGCGTTACAACATGACGGTTGAGGAATACAAGACCCGCAACCTCATGAAGACCGAGATCAAATCCAGGGACGTCGGCAATATGGTCGCCGCCATGGCCAGCCCGCTCTTCGGGAAGACCACCGGTGCCCAGGTGCCTGTCGACGGTGGCAACGACCGCGTGATCTGATTTCGAACCGTTGGATTCGGCCTTCTCCTTCTAGGCCCAAACCGAACCGCCTCGCGGCGTGTCGAGACGGTAGTCTGTCGTCAGGCGATCGAACAGTTCCGCCCCGAGTCGTTTTGCATCCTCGAGCGGCCGACAAGGATCGACGTCCACATCGCCCCGCTTGTTACCAACGCCACGCACCACGCCGACAAAACAGGAGTGGGTGTAGCGACAGTATTCCTGGACCTGGTGCACGATACCGAGTTCAGCCCCGGGATAGGTTTCTTCCGAACTGAGAAGCAGCCCGATCCGCTTGTTCATCATCCCTTCCGAATTCGCTCCGGAGGTTGGGCAGGACGCCGCGTAGTAGCAGAACGTCCGGTCAAAGAAGGTCTTCAGTTGCCCTGACATCCCATACCAGTAAACCGGTGTTGCGAGAATGACGCCATCCGACGGAACAAACTTATCGAGAAAGAGTTCACTGAAACGATCATCGATCGTGCAATCACCAGTTTCATTCCGACAGATCCGGCAATCCCGGAGAAAGGACGTGATGTAGTCGTCGACGAGAACAAGTTCGGTTACGTGACCCGCTTCGCGGGCGCCTTCGAGGGCAGCTCGAGCCAAGCGGATCGAATTACCGTCACGACGGGGACTGGAACTGATGATCAAAGTTTTCACGGGGGCAACGGCGATGCAGTTTCCATTTGCAGGGAGCTTAAATCGGGCCAAATAGCGACACTGTCTTTTCGTATCCCACCTCACAGATCTCGAAATCTTTCAGGGATCTCACGCCCAACCTTCCTGCCGCCAGCCATTCCGACTTCGCCTTAAAATGGGTCTCGTTTTCGTCATCGATCTTCATGGGCGCCAATAGTGTCAACGAGGATGCGAGCAAGGGTGCTTCCATGAGACCTATCAATCTCAAATCATCAGTCCAGGTCTGGCTATCAGGCAAGAGTAGCAACGAACACATTAATCCTATCAAACAGAGAGATCCCCGAGAAGGGTTGGAAGTCACCTTGACCTCGCCCCGGCTCGACTGGGAGCGGAATCAGTCGGTTTCCTAAATCTCGCTACTGCCTGACCTGGCGCGCTCTCCCACAATCCTCGCTCCCCGAAAGGTGGCGTAAATAAAGCCAATGCTAAAGACGGCATAGGCAACCTGCCACAGCCGGACCAGTGAATTCGAAGGCTCATAACAGGCCATGAAGCCAAACACACAGAATCCAGAAAATCCGAGCGAGATAACGGAAGCAATCAGGCTGGCGATAAGAGACCGGCGACTCAGCGCCATTAAGCCGATCAGAACAATGGCAAGAAATACAGCCACGAACAGTAGTGAAAGGTCCATGGCCTTGATCATGACACGGAGAAGATCATTCTCCGAATCGATAAATGATATTCAAGCATCGCGGTAAATGATGTTTATCTATCACTTCTTAGCCCGGCCAGGTTTATCAGCTTGAGAATCAGTCTGAGGGACCGGCATTTCCCCGAGCTTGCCGACTCAAAACTACTATTCCGCCAAACTTAGACGAACCCTTCCAAACACCTGATCGAAAGAGCTGGAGATCGGTGTATCGACTCTCACCGTAACCATTTCGAAAAGGGCATCAACCGGGGTCGCTCCCACTTCAGTCACTCCCACGCTCTCCCAGCCACTCTCCTCCAGGGACGTGTTGATCTGGAACTCATAGACGAGGCCGAGGTCCACGTGCGTCAGGCGACGGAGATACTGAAACTCATAGTAGTCTGCAACGGGTGTGTCTGTTACTCCTCCACCCGAAACCGAGAAAGGCTGAGCCGTATCGTCAGACTGAGTCGGATTGAGCCCGAGGGCATACTCTTCCAGATTGCTGAAGGCATCATTGTCAGGATTAGCATCGGGAGCTCGTTCGGCTTCGGTAAGTTCGGGATACACATCGAACCAGGTATCGTAACCGCTGCCGCTCTCGACCGCGGTGATCGAGACCTCGTCGAACGTCTTGATCTCTCCGTCGTCGGCAATCAGGCGGAAGCGATACGTCCCATATTCCGAAACGGTCGCCGTCGTGTCGACGCCGTTTCCGTCGGGGCTGCCAAAGGCCACGCTCGCCGGGGAGCTGACCACGCTCCACGTCGTGGTGAGAGATCCGCTCCATCGGCCGTCGTCGCTGCGACTGCCCTGTAGCGGCAGATCAGGATAGCCCGTCGCTTCAGCCACATCCTCACCGGCATCAACGAGGGGACCTATATTGCCAAAGGAATAGAGTTGGCCAATTTCATCCGCTCCAAGGACACGTCCCGTCCAGAGATGGAATTCATCGATCTTGCCGGAGAAGTTCAGGCCGTCTCCTCCTTCGTTCCCATCGTGAAACTTGGAGGCACTGCGCATCGCTCCGAGTCCAATCGCCCCCGAATGGGAAGACATCTGAGCCCCCTCACCGCTGCCGATGGGAATGCCGTCAAGGAAGGCACGGAACGCATCCGGGCGCGCTGTGCCATCGTTCGAAGCATCCAGCACCAGTACTGCGTGATGCCATTGGCCAGCGGTAAACGGTGCCGACAAATAGGTTTGGTTCCAGCCATTGAGATTGGCATTCCAACCTCCGAAATAGATCAGCCCGTTCTCCAGGTAGAGGTTCAAGCCCCGGGTGTTTCCGCCTTCCTCAAAAAGCACCTGCTTCGCGGAAGGAGCGAGGTCATCAGCATTGAACCAGAGAGAGATCACTCGCTGATTGAAGGTCGCCGTGTTGATCCCCGCCGCATTGTTGATTGTGACAACATCGTCGGTGCCATCAAAAACCGCCGCTGAACCGGAGATGCCACCTGTGTTCGAGGTCCACCCGGTTCCATTGGTCAACGTGCCGTTGTTATCATTGCCAACGGCATCCCCCGCCGTGGTGCCACTTCCTTCGTCGAGTGAGTAATACAGGACCTGGCTCGTCGTCGCCGGATTGATGGGAGAATCATTCCCCACGTAGGCATGGACATCGAGACCAGTGGAAATTCCGACTCCGTCTGCTTTGAGTCGCAAGAAATAATAACCGGAGCCCGAGAAAGTCGCGGTGGTGTTCGCCACCGAAGTATCTCCAAAGGTTACCGTTTCTCCGGTCGGCTCAATCAGAGAAAGCCACCCCAAGGTCGGAGATTCGCCCACTGCGGTGGCACCATCGAGAATCAATCCCACCGCACTCGGAATCGCGAGCGCGGCCTTACCTTCGCGGGTTGAAGAGAGGCTCAGCTCCGGGCCCACCTCTTGCGGCGCTGAAAAGAGCTGTCCAATTTCCTCGGCATCAAGCGCGCGATTCCAGAGCTGGAATTCATCGATCCAACCCTCGAAGGCATTCCCGTCACCGCTCGAGGTGCCATCGTGATATCGGGTTGAATCATGCTTCGCCCCAATCCCGATGTCACCCGTGTGGGAGTTGATCGCAGCTGCAGGCGAACGCGCCACCTCGAACCCATCGAGGTAGGCAATAAACGTCCCGTTCGTCGTAGCCGGCGCGTCGAGCACGATCGCCACGTGATGCCATTCGTCGTCGTCGAGTGGCGTCGACAAATACGATTCACCCCAACCATTCTCGTTGTTGTTCCAGCCACCGAAATAGAGCGTTCCTGCCTCGAGATAGAAGTTCAATCCACGGGTACCGCCTCCCTCTTCATACAGAACCTGAGTCGCGGCTTTCGAAGCGTCCCCGGCACGGAACCAGAAGGCAATGGTCCGCTCAAGCTGAGTTCCGACATTGATATCGGAAGAGTCTGCGATTTCGATGACATCGTTCACCCCGTCAAACCGAACCGCCCCACCCGCGACCGAATCGCTGACGCCGGACCACGAGACTCCGTTGGCGAGGGTGCCGTTGTGGTTGCCGCCGATCGCGTCGACGGCCGTGGTTCCGCTGCCTTGATTGAAGGTATAATGGATCACCTGATTCGTCGCCGAAGGCGTTCCGCTCGTGATACCGGAGATGGCTCGTAGATGAGCCGAAGAAGTATTCACCCCGTCACTGACAAGAAAGGCGAGCGTGTAAATCCCGGGAAGGTTAAAGCGGGCCAGGGTCTCAAACGACTGAGGCGGCGAGAATGAGACAAAGCCACCATCCGGTCCCGATACCATCTCCCACCGGCCGGAAAGACTGCCGGGAGGATTGGGCAATCCATCATCGGTGGCCGTGCCCCGAAGAAGAAGTCCGACACCCGGTGGGACAATCGCCGGGTTCGTTGTCGGAGAAACAATCGTCACTTCAGGCCCCAGGTCTCCGTCGTCCAGGATCGTCACCGTCGCACTGGTCTCGCTGCCGAAGATCTGGTAGGCCGGGTCTTCGTTCAGGCTGGCAACCACCGTTTCGTCGGGTTCGTCTTCGAAGTCATTGATGGCAATGATCGTAAGATCCGAAAAAGTCTGATTTGCCGCAAAGTTCACCGTCGTGGATGGAACCGTGTAATCACTCCCTCCGGTGGCGCTTCCTGAAAAAGAGAGCGACACCGACTGCGACGCAGAGACATCACCGTAGCGACGAATCCGAAAGCTCCCGTGATCGGAACTGTTCTCCAAAGCCTCGTCATCGAGCGCCGTGATCCCCACGGCGGGGACATCAAGTGGGGCCACCCTCACCGTCGCATTCGCTGTGGTGGATCCAACCGTGGCAGTCACTGTAAAGGTCCCCTCACTGGTTGCCCCGAACGTCCCCCCGCTGTCGATCGTTCCTCCACCGCTCACGGACCAGTTCGGAGATGTTCCGACTGGATTCCCACCCAGATCCCAGCCGTCCGCCTCGAACCGCACCGAGGCTCCGAGCGGGATATCCACTTCAAACGGAGAGACCGCCAAGGTGAGGCCTCCACTGCCGGGCAAGCCTTCGTTGGCGTAGAAATCCCGGCCGAATGAGTTCAAACTGGAGAGAGCCACCGGATTAACAAACTGCGGCGTAAACGTGAGCCCCTGCTTCGCCGCCGAGACCGTGTAGTTACCGGTCGCCAAACCAGCGATGGTGTAGGTGCCGTCACTCCCGGTCCAGGCCTGCTGCGTATTCGACACATTGACTCGCGCCCCGGCCACCGGCATGCCACCGTGAAGCACCCGTCCGGAAATCTGGTAGACGTTGCTGGGAGACCCTACCGTGACAATAATCTTCCCTGTCGCAATTCCCCCCTTCCGATCGGAAACCGTGCTCTCCACCACATACTGTCCGGCCGAACTCCAACTCTTCGTCGCCGTGGACGAGTTGAGCGCCGCTTTCACGACGGAATTGTCCCCGAAGTCCCAACCATAGGCGAGAGTGTCTCCGTCAGGGTCGCTCGCAGTCACGGCAAAGTTCACGGCGACATTCGTGCCCACCTCGATGGCGCTGGAGGTAAATGAAGAAATCTGCGGGTCGGCATTTCCCGTCTGCGTATCCAGGCTGACGACCACGTCGATCCATTGATTGGGAGAGCTTCCGCCCTGTCCGATGGGAGTGATGTGGATGTCGGCTACGGTATCCGAATAGGTCCGCCCAATGAGCAAGGCGGCGTCTTCCTTGTCGTTATTATCCGTCGTCCAGTTGCCCCCCACCGTCGTACTGTTACGGGAGTATGGCGTCATATCGAGTTGAATACTGCCATCACCGCCGTAAACCTGGCGCTGCCAGTCAACCTGGACCCCGCGCCTCAGCCATGTTTCGGCGATACCATTGGTTGGCAACCATCGATGAGACAACCAGTAGCGACGCTTGTTCGTCGTGCTCGTGTAATCATCCGAGTTCCGGTTGATCTTGATGCTTCGGGCCACCCCGAGCGTCATTGCTGCGTGTTCCGACGAGGGGATATCTTGTCGGTAAAGACGAACGGTAGCGCTTTGATCCAGACTGACGTGATCTCCGTCCGCCTCGACCAGCCAATCAATGTGCTCCTTTTCACCACTGGTAAAGTGGCCACGTCCAGCATTAAGATCACCGCTACCGCCCTGAGCACCCATCGTCGAAAACTTGTGACCATATTCGATATGCTCGTCATTGACCGCATCACCCCGATAGCCACCCGGCACACTGTCACGCCCGATGGGAGACGGCGAATCAGTGCGCCAGTACTGCGCATGACGAAGGCCGAGGTTGTGCCCGAATTCGTGAGCCGCCGTCCTGATATAAGTGGCCCCGGCACCGTTCATGTGGGATCCACTTCCGCCAACAAAAGCAACTCCTCCGTAGCCAAAGCTGCCACCACTCGTGACCACCGTGTAAAAGTCGTAGTTCTGGTAGTTCCAGTCCTGTCCTGCCGGCTGGGCCGCGAGCGCAGCATCACGGGCCTGCTGAAGCAAGGTGCCGAGTCCTTGCGGCCATGCTGCCGTCGGGTCGGCCAGCGTGACCGTATCGGTGTAGGTCGTGGTGGCAGATGATTTCCCGTAGGAGTTATCCAGCCAGAACTGCTCGACCCCGGCCTGGCGGCTCTGCAGCGTCGAAAGCGCGATTGGCTCAAAGGTCGGGTCCTGATCAGCGAAACGGGCCCGAATGTAGAGAATCGTTTTCGCTCCTTCTGTGTGAGGAGACTCGGATATGATTTCCTCTCCCCCCGACTCAGAACCATCCTGTGCCTCACCGGGCGCGGCGCCGACGAGACGTACGCCTTCGACATCGGAGAGGCGCAGGGCTCGGTAGGTGGGAATCGCGTTCGGACCAAGCGTGAGCTCGTCAGAGAAAAGGCGTGAACGCAGGTCGGCGATGACGGCCTCGCTCTCTGCCGCGTAGTAGCTGCCACCAACCTGGATCGTGTTCAACGGAAACCCCAGATCGATTCGTTCCTGATCTTCCAGGATTCGAAAGGGCTCCTCGGAGAGCGCCATCACTCCGTCGACGGCAATCCCCTGGATCGAGATGCCACGCTTCGTGGGCACTGCCTCCCGACCGCCGACCGGAAAGGCTTCGTAGCGGGCACCCATCGTTCCATCGATGGCGAAGCGATCGAGACGACTCGTTTGCCCGTCGTTAAACCCACAAGTCGCGATCACCTCAAGATCGCCCGTGACCCGAACCGGCACCTCGAGAAGTTGCTCAATCTCATCCGGCAACGCCTCCCGCTCTTCGTAGGGGATCGCCTGTGCCAACGCCGCCGCCGGATCAATGGGGATCAATTCTTTGAGGGCTTCCCGCCGTGCCAGGGCATACTGAATGCCATCGTCCAAGCCGGCGTCAGCGGGAGACGCTTCGAAAGCCACGAGCCAGTCTTGGAACGCAGCAAGGTCCGGCGCGATCTCGAGCCGTTGGCGGATCGTCGAAGAGACCGGTGCAGAAGCGGTGGCTTTCCTCTCTCGAACTTCGACCTTTTGCGCGGAGTGGCGACTCTTGAGAACAAGAGCGGCCAACACGAGGAGGAAGAGCACAGGGAGGAATACCGCCAATCGAGGGTTTGGCAGCATGGTTCGGATTCTGCCTTTTTGGCGGCGAAATCGCAAGACTTTCAGGAGATCCTATTCAGTGAGCGATTTCGACCTCTGGGAGCTTGTCCTCGAGCGGAAACTACAGCCCTAGTCGGGCATGAGCTTTCACATGGGTTCCACGGGCTGCTCATTTGAGAATTTCAGCCACACTCGTGCGATAAACTTCCGGAGTCTCCCGGTTGAGCCAAACGTGCCCCATCTTATACTTTCTCTCTTCAGCCGATTTCAACGCCTGCCCCAGGGCATCCATGTCACCCGCCTCGTATCTGGCCAGCAATGCTTCGACCAACTCCTCATATGGCTGAGCCACGTGGCGATTGAGATGCGCGTTGTATTCGTGAACGACAAACAACTCATGCACCCGAACGACGACCAACGCTTCAACGATCAATAGCCCAAGCATTAAGAGCGCCAGAATGAAGATGAGAGACTTTTTGATGGGCTTGGTGAAAGGGATAGAACATTTGCGTGAAGTGACTGTGAACCCTTCGTGAAAACCCTGCGAATTCATGGGCAAGGCGCCTCACCGCATTCACTCGCTGATGAGGACGGCATTAGAAAAATCAGCAATTCGCGAAGGAAGTTCGCTGCATCGCTTCGCTTTTTGAGATTTTCGCCACCACAACCATAACAGGTAAAGGCTATTCACCTGTGGTCCTAACATTCCCATATAAAATAGAGTTAAGTCACTGACCCAACCCTGTTAAATCAATCACTTCTTCTTCTCGCCACCCGCGACGGTCCCCGACTTTTTCAGGCTGGGAGGTGTCTTCCCGGAGACGGGGGCGGCGTTCTTCTCGGAAAGCCGATCCACTTCGACGGCGGTGGTCTGCCAGAGGTCGGAAAGCTCCTTCACCACTTCGGGATGCTGATCGGCGAGGTTGTTCATCTCGGTGCCATCCTTGACGATGTCGTAGAGCTCCCACTGGCTCGCTTTGTGGGTGACCAGTTTCCAGTGATCCTTGCGGATGGCGCGGTTGGTGGAGAAACGAAAGTAGAGGAACTCATGTCCCTCGCGCTCTTCGCCGTTGAAGATCGGAACGAGTGACTTGCCCTGGAGCGGATCAATCTCCACCTCGGGCTGTTCGGGCCAGGACTCCGGGTAGGTCGTCTCTCCCAGCTCAATCGCCGTCGCCATAAAATCAATCAAGTGCGCAGGCTGAGCGGTGATGCTCCCCTTCTCCGCTTTCATTCCTGCTGGCCAGTGCGCGATCATCGGTGATGAAATGCCGCCCTCATGCTGGTTCTGCTTGTGCAGGCGGAAGGGCGTGTTGCCAACATGCGACCATCCTGTGTCATAGCACCAGTAGGAGCGGCTGTCCCAAGGCTCGAACTCCGCACCCTTGGTCCGGTCAAACGGGCAGGCCCCGTTGTCCGAACAGATCATGATGAGCGTGTTTTCAAACTCGCCGATCTCCTTGAGCTTTTGAATGAGGCGACCGGTGCTCTGGTCAATGCGATCGACCATGCCGGCGAAGGCGGTCATGCGACGATTGTCCCAGGCTTTCTCTTCCTCACTGAGCTCGTCCCAGGCCGGAACGAGTTCGGGTCGCGGACTCAGCTGCCACTCACTTGGCACGATGCCAATCTCAAGCTGCTTTTCGTGGCGGGCAGCTCGGACCTTGTCCCAGCCTTCGTCATAGCGCCCTTCGTACTTCCGGTAATCTTCCTCAAGCACGTGCAGCGGGTAATGCGGCGCGTTGTGAGCGACATAAAGAAAGAAAGGCACGTCTGGTGACTCTTCTTTGATCTCGTCCAGAAACTGCTCGGCGTAATCGATGAAGACGTCGGTAGTGTAGAAATCCTCGTCGAAATCATTCCATGGCTCGCCGTTCAGGCGGAAGGTGTTGTCACCGGTGAAAAAGTTGGTCGCGCCTGACAGGTGCCCAAAGTATTTCTCAAATCCACGGTCGGTCGGCTGCTTGTCGAGGTGCCACTTGCCCACCATGGCCGTTGAATAGCCGGCCTTCCCCAACACTTCGGCAATAGTGACTCCACGATTCAGCTTCGTGCTGCCGGCCTGGTCGCAGTATAGACCGGTCAAAAGAGAGACACGGGACGAGTGACACTTCGCCGTGTTGTAGAAGCTGTTGAAGCGAATCCCGTTCTCCGCCAGCCCGTCGATGTGCGGCGTTTCAATCTCGCTGCCGTAACAGCCGAAATCAGAAAAGCCGAGATCGTCGACCATCATGATGACGATATTGGGACGGGTGTCCTCAGCGAACGACGGAACGGCGAGGAGCAAAGCAGAGCACACAGCGAGC
>JABSSQ010000396.1 GCA_013213905.1 Verrucomicrobiales bacterium
CGGGGAGTGCCTCGGAGGCAAACTCGATGAAATTGCCGGTTTCAATCAGGCCGTGTCGAGCGGGTAAGTAGAGCCACTTGCCATATCGACACCATGGCCTAATAAATGTTGATTAATTATCATTTTTATTGTAATTATAATCACGCCATCATGAACCAACACCCTTTTCAGCGCCTTTCCGAGGCCCTGTTCCGGCCCCTCGATATCGCTTCGCTTGTCTTTATTCGCATTGCGTTCGGCCTCCTGATGTTCTGGGAGGTCTGGCGTTATTTCGCCGGGAACCGCATTTTCCGCTACTGGCTCGAGCCCGAATTCAACTTCACCTACCCGGGTTTCGACTGGGTCACTCATCTTCCGGGCGACGGAATGTATTATCTCTTCATTGGGTTCGGCATCCTCTCACTTCTCATAGCCACCGGGTTCCTTTACCGAATTGCGACGACTTTGTTCTTCATTGGATTCACCTACATGTTCCTGCTGGAACAGGGGCGATACCTTAATCACTTCTACCTGGTTTGCCTGGTCAGCTTCGTGATTATCTTTTTGCCGGCCAACCGTTCTTTCTCGCTGGACGAGAAGTTTGGACTGACCAAGCCCTCTGATACCGCACCGGCGTGGGCAGTCTGGATACTTCCATTTCTGATGGGAGTGGTCTATTTCTACGGAGGCATTGCCAAAATCAATCCCGACTGGCTCGCCGGCGAACCTCTCCGAGACTGGCTTGATGGTCGCTCTGACTACCCGATCATCGGGGGATTCCTCGCCTCCGAACCCGTCGTCATGCTTTTCTCGTGGGGCGGCATGCTCTTTGACCTGCTCATTACATTCGCCCTGCTCTGGAAACCGACAAGAATGCTTGGTTTCATTATCGCGACAAGCTTTCACGTCACGAACATGGTGGTTTGGAACATTGGAATCTTCCCGTGGCTCGCCATCGCACTCACAGCCATGTTTTTCCCACCTTCCTGGCCACGCCGGTTCTTTTGCCTTCCCATCTATGAGCGTTCCTACACCATCGCCAACCGGTGGCGAACGGTCGCTACAGCTCTTCTCTGCATCTTCTTAGCGGGACAACTTCTGATTCCCCTTCGCCACTGGCTCTACAAGGGCAATGTCGTCTGGACGGAAGAAGGCCACCGATTCTCCTGGCGCATGAAACTCCGCAGCCGTGACGGCCTGACCGACTTCTATGTGGTGAACAAAGACAGCGGCCGACTCTACGAAATCGATCCCTTCCTCTACATGCTCGATTGGCAGGTCGAAGAGATGGACACCAATCCCGACATGATGATCTTCTTTGCTCACAAGTTGAAGAAGGAGTTCCTCGAACAAAAAGAGCAGGATGTCAGCGTCCATGCCAAGTCCGTCATTTCAGTGAACGGCCGACCGGATCAAACCTACATTAAGGAAACTGTTGATCTGTCGACAATCTCACGGTTCGAACGCAGAGATAGGTGGCTTTACGAGTTCGATCCTTCCGGTGTCGGAGAAGGTCGCGAAGAATCTCTCGCCCTCGAATAGGAGCGCACGAAACAGGGGTAACTCAACAACTCAACCCTGTTCGGTCGCTCCAAACCACGGATCCACCCTTTCCCCGTCTCAAATCCGGGTTGCCAAAAGCGTCACTTCGGACAAAAATTCCCAGATCTATGGGAAGAGCATTCGAATATCGTCGCGCCGCTAAGGAAAAACGCTGGGACAAGATGTCCAAGGTGTTTCCGAAACTTGCCAAAGCCATCACCATGGCGGCCAAGGACGGCGGCGGGGACCCCGAAAACAATCCCAAGCTCCGCCTTGCGATCCAGAACGCGAAGTCGGAGAACATGCCCAAGGACAACATCGCTTCTGCGATTAAGCGAGCCGAGGGTAAAGACGCCGCCGACATCAAGGAGGTCAACTATGAGGGCAAAGGCCCCCACGGCGTTATGATCTTTGTGGAGTGCGCCACCGACAACACCAACCGGTCTGTGGCCAACATTAAGACTTATTTCAACAAAACCGGCGGCCAGTTGCTTAACAGCGGTGCCCTGGAGTTCATGTTTGACCGCAAGGCCGTGGTCGAATTTGAAGTCACCGAAGAACTCGACATGGAAGATGTCGAGCTCACCCTGATGGACGCCGGTCTCGAAGAGCTCGAAGTCAACGAAGGGGTCGCTTACGCCTATGCTGAATTCTCGGATTTCGGCAAACTCTCGTCTTCTGTCGAGGAAATGGGCATCGAGATCAAAAAAGCAAGCCCTCAGCGCATTCCTAATAATCCACAGGACTTCTCAGAAGGTCAGATGTCGGAGATTGAAGAGCTTCTCGACAAGCTCGAAGACGATGAGGACGTCCAGGCAGTGTTCACCAACGTGAACTGAACCGATTTCCCCGGAAAAGGTCCCGGGATCGGCATATTCAGCAGCGGTTTACCCATTGCCGAGTAGTTTAATAGGCCTTAGCTTTCCGAAGGCATTTCATTTTGTGAATGGAATGTTGACCCACTCCGCTTCTCTTACCTCCTTCGTAGAGATTGTATGGCGCTGTCTGACGTTTACGAGTCGTTCCCCGACTCTGCACCCAAACGGGTCGAAAACCGCCCTCGCAAGCGGAGGCGTCTTCTTTGGATCCTTTCTGGTATAGCGCTGTTCCTGCTTCTTTCCCTCGTCATTCTGAACGGCCCGGGATTTCGTGCTATCGGAAAGTATGCCGCCGGCAGGTATCTGGGGACAATGGGGCTTAAGGGAGACCTCAAAATCGCAGGGTCAATCACGGGTGGCTTTACGATCAGCGAGGTTAAGTTCGAGCAGGTCTCCGC
>JABSSQ010000397.1 GCA_013213905.1 Verrucomicrobiales bacterium
ATAATGAGTCAAAAAAAACGAAGCACCGTCTCCCTGCTCACTGCCTTCAGCTTCGTGGTGATGGCCGTGACGGGTGTAATGGCCTTTGCTCTTCCTTTTTCGATTCAAATCGTCGGGTTGCATTCGCTGATCGGCTTTGTCTTCATTGGGCTCATTGCCCTGCATGTCTTCAACAACAACCACCGGTTAACTCGATACCTCAAAAGTAGAATCGTCTGGATCGCTCTTGCGGTAGTGGCTCTGTTAGTTGCCTTATTTCTCTGGCAACCCGCCCCCATCAAGAGCGTGCTCGGTCTTAGTAAAAACCTGGGGCCCTCATTGGATGACTACGAGGTGACAGACCTGGGTCTATCCTATCACTACACTCCCGACCCGGGTTACAAGATGGCCTTGACCGTCCGCAGCGGCACCGGATTTGATCCGGAATCCCCTCCCAATTTTGCGATCTGGCTGGAGAATGCGTCCGAGTATCACATCAAAACCCTGCACACCCCGACCGGCGATGGCGGACGAACCGCCCTGCCCTACTGGGACTTCAAGCGACGCGGCTGGGAGGAAGCCAAGCGCGACGCAGAATCCTCCGGCAAAGACCTTGCGGAAGAACTCGAGGTGGATGCGGTCTCCGGCGCCACCGAAAACAGTTCCTTTAATCCCGCCGACTACATCCTGCCGGGTGATGCCGAGGAATCCCTGCCCTACCGTCTCCTCATCGAGATCAATCAGCCAGGTGATGATCAGGCCTCCTTGGTCTACGCCGTGGATATCGACAACATCACCCCCCGCACCTTCCAATTGCTCGATCTCGTCGGTTATCCCAAAAGGGAAGAAGATGACGAAGACGGAAAGGAGGTCTGGGTGCTCTACTACATCGACGGAAGCTTCAGCACGGCACTGCAACTCATCGACAGCGCCCTGCTGACCATTGAGCGTTCCGTCGCAAGATAAGGCAACCGACAGAGCGCCTCTCTCTCGCCGCCTTAACGCCAATTTCTCGGCCGTTGTTGTAACCGAACGAGCGGCCAGGAAGTCTCCATAGATATGGCTGGATGATCAGCCATCGTTCGGTGCTTTCGCCCTCCACTTGGCCCCCGAAACTCAAACATGACTGTCCACAATTGACCTACCTACCGATCGTTCGGTAACATCCCGGAACTCAGTCATGAATCCCATGCCCCAACCCAACCTGATGCCCACGCCGGAAGGTCAGGCGCGCAATGAAGAAGTCTTTCGAACAGCGGCCAGCCTGATGGTGCAGAGGGGCTATGCCGGCACTTCGATGGGAGATCTCGCTGAAGCAGTCGGCATGACCAAGGCCGGGCTTTATCATCACATCAAGAGCAAGCAGGAAATGCTGTTCGAGATTCTGCAGTTTGCGATGAATGTGATGGAGCATGAGGTGATCGAACCGACCCGGGGAATTGCAGATCCCGAGCAAAGACTGAGGAACATGATTCGATTGCATGTTCGTGTTCTTTTCAAACATGGCCTGGAATTAACCCTTCTTTTCCCGGAGCGCCGGCACCTCGAGCCGCCTCAGCAGGAGATCATCTGGCAACGAGTCGACCGCTACCAGGGACTCCTTCGTACATCGATGCGGGAATTGGCAGAACAAGGCAAGCTGAGGGAACTGGATATCAACGTTGCCGCCAGCCACATCCTGCAGACGATCGCCGGCATTGCCCGCTGGCATCCGCAAGGTCGGGGCGTCGCGGAAGCATTGCTCGCTGAGCAAACGGTGAACTTCAATCTGTCCGCTATTCTCAAGGATTCGTGACTTCGCTCTTCGAAAGACCGATGAACCTTATCACCTCTCAACGAAACCGGATCAGCACACCACTCGTGACGCTGGCCGGCGTCGCGGTCTTCGCGAACCCGGTCGTTGGTGAAGAGATAACGGAAATCGGCCCGCACCAGTTTACCCTGGCTGATGGATTCTCGATTGAACTGGCGGTTCCTTCGGACCTGGTCCCCCGCCCGATTCACATGGCCTTCGATGATGAGGGCGTTCTCTACGTGACTGACAGTTCAGGCAATACGGATAAGGCTCCGGTACAGGTGAAGGATCCCCAGCACAGGGTTCTGCGGGTCATCGATCGGGATGGAGACGGAGTCTTCGATGAGTCGAGCGTTTTTGCTGAGGGTTTGCCGTTTCCTGAAGGGATCTTAATTCATGAGGATTCGGTCTATGTGAGCGCCCCACCCCATATCTGGAAGCTGCGCGATACAGACGGCGATGATGTCGCTGATGAACGGACTTCGTGGTTCGACGGAGGCACGATTGACGGATGTGGTAACGATTTGCACGGGCCCTACCTGGGGCCGGATGGGTTCTTCTATTGGACCAAGGGAGGTTTTCGGGAACAGACACATCCTCTCGGGAGCGGTGATGAGCATCGATCCAGTGCTGCGCATATCTATCGGGCGCGACCGGATGGCAGCCAGCTCGAGGTCGTGATTACCGGCGGAATGAACAACCCGGTGGGCCTGGCTTTCAGCGAAGCAGGCGAACGCTTTCTCAGCGGCACCTTCTTTGATCTCTCGGAACCGGGAAAACGGGACGGGGTCCTGCATGCGGTTTATGGGGGTGTTTACGGCCGGGAGAATCCACGTGTCCTTGCTCCGCATCCGCGCACCGGTGACCTGTTGCCTCCCATGACCCATATGGGGCCGGCGGCTCCTTCCGGGATCGTCATGGCGAGAAGTGACGCCCATGGCCTCAAGGGCGACTTGTTCTGCGCGGATTTCAATCTGAGGCGCATTTCCCGCCATCAGTTGAGTGAGGCAGGCTCGAGCTACCACTGTGAAACCAGTGTCTTCCTGGAGAGCGATCAAACCGACTTTCATCCGACCGATGTCATCGAAGATGCAGACGGCAGTCTCCTCGTCGCGGACACGGGTAGCTGGTACATGATTTGTTGTCCGACTTCCAAGGTCGCGAAGCCGCATGTGCTGGGAGGGATTTATCGCGTCAGGAAGACAGGCGCCGAGAGCACTCCGGATCCTCGAGGGCTTGAACTGGACTGGGAGAATCCGCAGGTGTCGTGGCTCTCTGATAACCGTCCCGCCGTGGTGAGGCGTTCCATTAGCGCGTTAGCCACTCCATCCCATCTCGTGTCACTGCAGGGTGCTGAAGACGCTTTGCCGGCATTGTGGTCGCTGCACCGGATTCTGGGCGACTCGGCACGAGCAGCGGTTCGCGACTTCCTCACTGACGAGGATCCCGAGGTCCGATGCGCCGCGCTTCACAGCATCGCGTTGTGGCGAGACCATGAAGCGGCGGAAGGCGTGATAAAATGCCTCGAGAGTGGCATCCCTCGCGAACAACGCCTCGCGGCAATGACACTCGGAAGACTGGGAGAAACCCGGGCGGTGAAGCCGTTGGTTGCACTCAGCCAGGTGGAGGGAGATCCGTTCCTTAGGCATGCTGCCATCTACGCACTCTTTGAGGCGGCAGATATCGCATCCCTTCCCGGAAAGCACCCTGTCACGCGTACCATTCTTCAAATGAGCCAGGTGCAGAAGAAAGGGGGGGCGGTTCTCACCATGCCGGAGATCCAGTTGGCCGAGCCCATGGAACTGACGCCTGAGATGACTGCGAAACAGGAGGCCAGGCTCGTTGAGCTGGAAGCGCTCCTGCCTGGCGGTGATCCAGAGCGCGGAAGAGAAATCTTCCAGAATACCAGCCAGTCACTTTGCCTGACCTGCCACGTCATGGGCGAGTTGGGCGTTGAGTTTGGACCTGACTTGACCAAGATCGGAGCGATCCGCAGTGAGCGGGATCTGCTCGAGGCCATCGTCTATCCCAGCGCCACCATCGCCCGCTACTACGAAATGGTGATCGTGAAAAAGAAATCACAAGGAGAGGTTGCCGGCGTGATTCATCGTGAGACAGCCAATCGACTTTTTCTAGCGCCAGCGCCTGGTGTTGAGCAACCCGTTGCCAATCAGCAGATTGAATCGGCGCAATACTCCCCGGTTTCCCTGATGCCCGAAGTCTTTGATTCTCTTCTCAAACCCCACGAGATCGCCGATCTTGTCGCCTACCTCAAACAAGCGAAATAATCCCCTCATGAAAAAGCCCGAATCTTCTCAGTCAAAAGTGCATCGCCGCGATTTGCTCAAGGGTGTCGCCGCAGCAGGCGCGGCGATTGCTGCCGGTTCTTACGGAACATCAACGGCGAAGGGAGCCAGTCAGTCCAATCTCATTCAGAAGGAAAATGAGAAGCCCGGCACTCGTGACTGGATGCTCACAAAGACGCGCCAGCTCCCCGGCAAGATTAACAAGATCCTCCCCAACGGTCGCTGCCCCTGGATCGAAGGCTATTGCTCCGCCAACAGTGTGCGGGCCGGTGAGACGCTCCAGATCATGGTGAGCACCAATCCAGTTTCTTCCTTCAAGTTGGAGATCTTCCGGACGGGTTATTACAACGGTGACGGCGGGCGTCTCATGCGCACCTTTGAATCCATCGAAGGTAAAACCCAGCCGGATCCGCCGGTCGGTGAAAACTATCTCCGCGAATGCGACTGGGAGCCCTCCGTCGAATTTGAGATTCCGGAGGATTGGCTCAGTGGTGTTTACCTCGGCAAGCTCACCGCAGAGAAGGAAGGCATCCAGAGCTACGTTATCTTCATCGTGCGTGATGACCGCCCCTGCGACTTGCTCTTCCAATGCAGTGATCTGACCTGGTCCGCTTACAATCGCTGGCCGGCCGACTATTCCATTTACACGCCCCATGAGAAAGGCTACTCCACCACCGGCGTGCCCAGTGGAACGGTGAGCTTTGATCGCCCTTACGGGTTGTTCACTCACCCGGTGAACCCGATGAAGCAATCGGGCGGGTCCGGTGAGTTTCTTCCCTGGGAGTTTCCACTTTCGTTCTGGATGGAACAGCACGGCTACGATGTTTCCTACATCTCTAACATCGACACCCATGCGGACCCTGAGGGGCTGCTGCGGGCCAAAGGATTCATTTCCGTCGGGCACGATGAGTATTGGACGACACAGATGTATGCCAACGTCATCAACGCCCGCGAGCAAGGGGTGAGCCTGGCCTTCTTTGGTGGTAACTCGGTGCTTTGCGTGGTTCCCTTGTTGCCTTCAGAAAAAGGTCAGCCCTACCGGGGCGCGCGACGTGAGGGGTGGTTCATGCCCGGTGCCGATGAGCTTTCAGAAGAGAGAAAGCAGCAGTTGCTCAACCGACCGGACTTTGAACTGAACATGGGACCCGACGGCGCCATGTTGATGGGAGGGCGACTCGACAAGGATCAGGATACCGGACGCGGCATGGGTTGCGGCGATTGGACCTGTGCGATGCCGGAGCATTGGCTCTTTGAAGGCACCGGAATGAAGAAGGGAGATTCGATCAAGGGGCTTCTCGGTTGGGAATGGCACGGCGCTCCCGCGATGGACTTGCCCGGCATGAACATTGTTGCGGAAGGCGATGCTACGATCAAGGACAACACCGTGGGCCATTACAGCGCCACTCTTTACGATGGACCTAAGGGGAACGTCGTCTTTAACGCCGCTACGATCTGGTGGGCCAACGGAATGTCGAGCCCTCCCGGACATGTGAATCCGGTCCGGCATGGGGTCGCCCAGCAGGGGCCGGACGAGCGGGTGCAGCAGATCACGCACAATCTGTTTCGGAAGTTTATCGGCTAATCATGCGCTGTAATCGCGCGACGAACGTTGACCTCTTCGACAGGGAAAGCAGCCCCCCCTGGAAAGTGGCGCTGATGATCACTCCAGCTTTATCATTGTCTATTATCCATCTCACGATATGAAAATCCCCCTCATCGCCGTCATAGCTCTGTCAGCAGCCTCACTCATCCTGCTGGAGGTAGTCCCCTCGACGATGGCAGAAGGCAATCCATTGGAACAACAGATCCTCATGTTGGCCCCGCAGGCCGATACGAATGGGGACGGCAAGTTGTCCGAAGAGGAAGACGCCGCACTGACTCAGAAAATTCTACAACGCTTTCCCAAAGCTGATGCCGACGGGGCCGGCGCCCTGTCCGACCAGGAAAAACAAGCGATGATCCGCAGAGCGGCTGCCCGGGCAGGACAAACCAATGGGCAGATTACGGAGCCAGGACTGAAGCAGGCAGAGGGGAATCAAGCCCCCACCCATGCCGGGGTGAAATACGGTGATCACGAGCGCCAGATCTTTGATATCTGGCTCGCTGAAAGCGAGACGCCCACACCACTGGCGATCTATATTCACGGCGGAGGCTTCCGGGCGGGTAGCAAGGAAAAGCTGAACCAGGGTGTTCGCGAAGATCTCCTGGAAGCGGGGATCTCGGTAGCCGCGATCAACTACCGCTACATGAGCAAGGCCACACCGCTGCCCACTTCCCATCACGATGCCCGGCGGGCCCTGCAAACGATGCGCTCTCGGGCAGAGGAGTGGAACCTCGACAAGGAACGCGTGGCTGCCTTCGGGGGCTCGGCCGGCGCCCAGATCTGCATGTGGTTGGGCTTTTCCGATGAGATGGCCGATCCCGAGAGCGAGGATCCCGTCGAGCGGGAGTCCACCCGCCTGACCTGCGTGGCCACTTCCGGCGGTCAAACCACCAACGATCCCGAGTTCTGGGGGAACCTGATCACCAAGCTGCTGGGGCCCGACATCGACCCCAGTTCCCTGGCCCGCCCCCTGGAGGACATCACCGACCCGGAACAGGCCCGCATCGCCGCCTGGGGTGCCAAGACCCTGGAGGAAGCCAACGAGAAGGCCAGCCGGCACACCGCTCTCTCCCTCATCTCCGCCGACGATCCGCCCATCTTCATGAGCTACGGCATGACGCCGGATGCCAAGCCTCCCGCAGACCAAGGGAGGATTCGCGGCTGGGTCATCCACCACGTCGACCTGGGCACCGCCCTAAAGGAAAAGACCGATGCCCTCGAGGCCGAAGCCCATCTCAAGTACCCCGGAGCCGAGACCCCATACCCCTCCCAGGTCGAGTTCTTCGTGGACAAGCTGTTGAAGGAGTAAAGCCGTTATGAAACCGAGCACCCTCCTCATTCTCTCGCTCCTGTGGTGTTGCCTGCCCTCCCAGGCCGCCGACGAGACCAAGCCGAAGCCCAATGTCCTGTTCATCGCCATCGATGACATGAACGACTGGAACGGCGTGTTGAAGGGCAATCCCCAGGCAAAGACGCCGCATCTGGAAGCTCTGGCGGCAAAGGGGATCACTTTCACCAACGCTCACTGTGCCGCACCGGCCTGTGGTCCTTCCCGCTCCGCCATCATGAGCGGGATCCTTCCTTCGACGTCGGGCAACTACATCAACAAGAGCTCGCTCATTCACAATCCCATCCTCAATCACTCAGTGCTCCTGCCGGAATTCTTCCAGCAGAACGGTTACCAGGTGATCGGTGGAGGAAAGCTCTTCCATGGCTACCACTTCACCCACGAAGTGAAGGGCCGGGGTTTCGATGAATACTTTCCCAGCAAAACCCAGGACCTGCCTTCGTTCGCCGGTCTCAAGTTCAATGCCAAGCTCCCCTTGGGAGGATGGGCCCGCCAGGCCGATTGGGGCCCCTGTCACCCGGATGTGACGGTGGACGATCATCCTGACGGTATCACCGCAAATTGGGCATCGGGAAAATTGCGCAGCGGAGAGTTGCAGGAACCGTTCTTCCTCGGAGCCGGCATCTTTCAGCCGCATCTGCCGAATTACGCCCCGCAGGAATACTTTGATCGTTTTCCGCTGGAGGAGATCGAGCTGCCGAAAGGCTTTCGGGAGGATGATCTCAATGATGTGCCGAAGGCCCACAGCAAGATGGCGCATAACCCGTGGCTGGATCGGATCCGGGAAACGAATCAGTGGAAGCCGGCGATTCAGGCTTACCTGGCCTGCACCGCGCTGGTCGATGACCTCGTGGGGCAGATTGTTGGCGCGTTAGAAGAGTCGCCCTATGCTGACAACACCATTATTGTGCTGTGGAGTGATCATGGTTTTCAACTCGGCGAGAAAGGACGCTGGGGGAAATATTCGCTCTGGGAAAGAGCCACCCGGGTCAACCTCATGTGGGTGGTTCCTGAAGTGACCACTCCGGGAACGACGAGTTCGAAGCCGGTCAACCTGCTCGACATCTATCCGACCCTGGTTTCGCTCACGGGCAGCGAGCCGCCCGAAGGGCAACTGGAAGGCAATGACCTCACCCCCCTGATGAAGGATCCGGAAGCCGATTGGGACGAGACCACGCTGACGGTCTTTGGCTACAAGAACTACGGCCTCCGTTCTGAACGCTATCGCTACATCACCTACGCCGATGGGACCGAGGAACTCTACGATCACCAGAGCGATCGCTGGGAATGGCAGAATCTCGCCGACAATCCGGAATACGCCGAGGTGAAGCAAATGATGCTTCAGGAGTTGCCGACGCATCATGAACCTGATGGGGTGACCTACACGCCGGCAGGTTACAAGTGGGACCTGCCATCCAAATCGAAAAAATAAAACAGAAATCGGCTGCCGAGGTGTAACCATCGAGGCCGGCGGGGGTTCTATTCGCAGAGTGATGTTCAAAAAACAAATTGCATTAGCCTTGCTCCTCTCGCTTTCCTGCCTCGCCATTAGCAATGGGCAGCAGACTGGGGGCGCCACAACCACCGACCTTGAGCCGCTGGACAGTGACCGAAATCGTGAGGTTCCGGTAAAGATTTATCTGACACCATCAAACGAGCCTCAGCCTGTGGTCCTGTTCTCCCACGGTCTTGGCGGATCCAGAAATGCCAGCCCCTACCTGGGCAACCATTGGGCCGAGAATGGCTACATCGCCGTCTTCGTTCAACACAAGGGCAGTGACAGCAGTATCAGGAACGGCACGGGGCCGGGGCAACGCTTGATGGCACTCAAACAAGCGATCAGCCTGGAGAATGTCGTGGCCCGCCTCGAGGATATTTCCTTCGTGATTGATCAGCTGGAGATTTGGAATCGAGATGCGGATCACTTTTTGTATGGCAAGCTGGATCTGGATCACATCGGTCTGTCTGGACACAGTTACGGTGCGAATACCACCCAGTCCCTTATGGGGCAGGTTTCTCTCCTGAGGGAATCTCCCACAGACCCACGTATTGATGCGTTTCTTCCCATGTCGCCGTCGGCATCCCCGGCGATGAGTCCCGAGAAAGCTTTCGGCAAGATCTCTGCCCCGGTCTTGTGCATGACCGGCACCAAAGACAACAACCCGGTCAGCCCGACGATGACGCCCGAATCCCGCCAACAGGTTTATGAGGGGCTGCCAGCTGGAGATAAGTTTCAGTTAGTGCTGAAGGACGCTCAGCATCATGCGTTCGCCGGCTCAGGTCAGGAGTCCCGTTTCCATATCCCTCACCACCATCCGGCGATAGCAGAACTCAGCACTCTGTTTTGGGATGCCTACTTGAAAGACGATCAAGACGCGAAAGCCAAACTGCAGTCGGACCAGGCGAGAGAACTTGCGGGCTTGGTGGAGGAGGATGTCTGGGAATGGAAGTAAGTGCCCGGTTCCCGTCCTGTATGAATTAAAGAAAAATAATAATGAAGAAGATCACCATCCTAGGCATATCATGCGCCCTTTCCGGAGCGTTTTCCGCCACGTCTGTCGCTGAAAAAGTGCTGCCGGCGCTATCGAAACAGGTCGTGACCCAGTTTCCCAAAGTCGATCGCAACGGGGACGGCAAGCTGACCGGGCCTGAGTGGACCGTCGTCGAAAGGGTGATCCTGCGAAGGTATCCCGACGCGGATACCGATGCGAACGGCGCTCTCTCTCTAACGGAACAGAAGGCACTCGCCAAACGACTGGGCGGCACAGACACGCCTGAGACACCACCGACTGAATCCGCTGCCGCGACGCCGGAGCAACTGGCGAAATTTCTCAAGCAGTATCCGGAATCCGATGCGAATGGCGATGGCAAGCTCAGTGCCGAGGAGGCCGATGCCTACCGTAAGGCTCTGCAAAACAGTCGCGGACAGGTCGCCAACAAGAAAGGTTCTTTCGTCCCTGATCCCGGCTGGAAGGAAGAAAGGTTTCCGGAACATGCGGTCTGCTACCTGACTCCCGCCCAATTGATGGAGCAGTATGGCGGGGACTTTCCCGATCTTCCGAAGTCAGACGATGGCGTCCTGAGGGTCATCGGAACCGGGCATAGCTTCATGATGCCCGGCTATCGAACGCTGCCGCACATTTGCGAGGCGGCCGGCTTCAGCCAACCGCTTCACACTCACACCGGCGGCGGCATGACGGGAAGCGTTCGCTACAAATGGGAGCAGGAAAACGGAATCTTCGGCTTCGACCGAAAGCCGAAGCCTAAGCTGCTGCCCGCAATCGCGAATGCCGGTTGGGATGCGATGATGTGGGGGCCCTACGATCAGGATCAGCCGGAATACTACCGCTGTTGGATCGATTACTGCCTGAAATATAACCCGGAGATGAAGTTTTACCTATCCGACGCCTGGATTCGGCTTTGGCCGTTCGACGGTGGAAAACCACCCGCAGATGAGTCGGAATATACCGCCGAATTCCTCACGGCAGCAGAGTCTGAAAAGCACGAACGGTTCAAGGGGCTCATCTCCGGGATGCAGGAGGAATACCCTGACAAAATCTACATCATCCCCACCTCGCTGGCCGTCACTAAGGCGGCGGTTCTCCAGGTAAAGGGAGAGCTGCCGGGCGTCAAAAGCCTTCACAAGATGGTCACCGGTGAGGATCGTTCCATCTGGAGAGATCACCGGGGTCATCTTGGGACCGGGTTTGATCGCCTCGAGGGCTATGTCTTCTACTCGACGCTCTACCAGAAGTCTCCGGAGCTGATCGAAAACGAGATCAATTTTTCGGGGGGACAGCAGGGTTATCCCAGTAATGAACTCGATCAGGTGTTCCGAAAGATCGCCTGGCAGGCCGTGATCGAGAATCCGCTCAGCGGGGTGGTGGACAGCAATGGAGACGGGATCGGCGATTTGGTGGAGTAGCGTTTCTCCCGGTGAACACACCACCTGTTATGGCCTTAAAATATCTACTGATCTTAGGATGCGCCCTTTGGTTTGTGCCTGTTGATCTTGTCGGTCAAGTCAATACCCCAACCCACCGGCAGGTGTCCTATGGAACGGAAGAAAGGCAATGGTTGAACCTCTATTTGCCGGAAGGTGAGGATCCGGCGCCGGTCTTCATCTATGCCCATCACAACGGCTCCACAGCCAATGACGTGAAAAGTTCCTGGGCCGATCGTGCCGTAGAAGCGGGTATCGCGATTGTTAGCTGGGAATCGATTGCGGAGGTTAAAGGGCTTCCCGATCTGCAAATCTGCATGGCAGACGCCAAAGTGATGTTTGACTGGGTGAAGGAGAATGCCGAAACCTATCACCTCGATGTCGATAGGGTCATTATTGGTGGACAATCAAGGGGCAGCTACGTGAGCTGGGCACTTGCTCATTCCGGGGATCCGGCCATTTTGGGGATCTATATGGGACAGGCTCTTCCAGGCAATTCTTTTGATGAGCGTTTACTGGAGCCGATCACCAAGGAGGCACCCCCGATCTTTCTTGCTTATCGAAAGGAACCCGGAGTCGTCGGAGATATTCACGATCCTGCGCATGGGTTGAAGGTGATTGATAAATACCAAGGGCTGGGGATTGGGGATCGTGCAGAACTTGTGCATACCCTTAGCAAGACGAAGAATAACGATGTGATGCAATTCTTGACAGAGTTCGTGCGTTCGCTCGTTGAGCCCGAGTGACAATTGTCTAGGATCGTCTGAGCAGCACGTGGGTAGGCAGAATCACGACCAAGGAGATGAATTTCATGAAGCCGTTCAATCCTCTCATCCTGGTGGGGGCCTTAATTTTCAGCGTTTCCGTCGAGGCCGCTGAGACGGAGTCGGGTGAACGAACCCGGCCGCTGCTCGGGGTGCAACGTTGGGACATGTTTTCCGGCAAGGGATCGACGCAGCAAAAAGAACTGGGGTATTTGCCGGGAGGCCCGGGTTTCCTGAAAGATTCGCAATGGCACGACCGGGTGCCTTTTTTCTGCCGACGGACCGAAGATGTCGACTGGATCGAGCATCCCGCCGACGCCGGTCCCGTGTGGTTCAATCACCCCTTCAGCCAGGAATTGCTGCAGGAGGCCACGGACCAGGAACTTCGTTATGCCTGCAACGCCGGCATTGATTTCTTTGTCTATCACGGCCCGGCGCGCAGCCTTTACGCCAACGGCTGGGAACTGAGGAACAACTTCGATTGCCACCTCGCCAGCCAGATACCGGAAGCTAAGAAAGTGAACTTCACCTGGGCTCTCTATTCCCACCGGGCGATTCGCTACACGCGAAGCAAAGTGGCCACGATGATGGACGAGACGATGGAATACATCAAGCTGCCCAACTGGCAGACGGTGATGGATGGTCGCCCCTTGATCGTTGTCTACCATCCCGAACGATTCCGGGCAGCCCTGCAAGCTGCCAAGGGCAGGCAGCACATGACCGGCGCTGAATTTGTGGGGTATGTCAGGGCGCGAGTCGAAGCCGAGGGGCTGAAGAACCCCTACATCGTGGGATGCATGGAGCCGAGAGAGAGCTACCTGCATGCCGAAATCCTGAAGAAAGAAGGATACGATGCCTTCATGGACTACGAGGGCGCCTATGGAGGTGAAGTTGCCAAGCGGGATGAAGCACCCACCTATGCTGCGGCCACGGAAGAGATCCTCAAGACCTGCGAGCAGGAGTATTTGAACCGTGGGCTCCCGTTTCTTCCTCCTTGTCCCAGCATGCACTATCGATGGCCCCATGCCTTTGATCGCAAGGGACAACCCGTGGAAGAATTGTATCACATGCAGTGGCCCAAGGAAGGTGAGCTTACCACTCGCGTCGAAGCCGCCCTTGATTTCGTGGCGGCTCATCCCAAAGGCTGCGAGGCGCAGACGGTGATCATGTATTCCTGGAATGAACACTCCGGCGGTGGCGGGATCTGTCCGACTATGGGCAAGTCACCCGAATACCAACCGGATACGCAATGGCTCGATGAAGTGGCCAAAGCACTGGCGGAGTGGAAAGCACCAATCAACGAGAGCGGTCACGATCAGTAAGATGAAAATAACGAGAACGGCAGCAGTAACGCTATGTGCCATCCTCATCGCGATCACAGGATGTGCGAGAGCGGAAGAGCAGCTCGATACGCTTTCTGAAATAATGAATCAGGCGGTGACGGACAAGCAGGTCGCTGGTGCCTCCTTTATTGTCGTTCACCAAGGCGAAGTCGTTTTTCGTGAAGGGGTCGGGTATGCCGATATCGAATCGAAGCGCCCCTTCACAGCGGACGAACTGCTGCCCATCGCCTCGGTATCAAAGCCTTTCATGGCGAGCGTCGTCATGGCTCTGGTGGATCAGGGGAAGTTGAATCTGGATGATCCAGTGGAGAAATACCTTCCTGAGTTTAAAGGAAAACGAGTCCAAGGCAGTAAGTCGCCCGCAAAGCCGATGACGATTCGTCAGCTGATTTCGCACACGGCCGGATTCTGGGGGAACCAAGGGATCTCTTCCGAGAAGATGGATCTGATCCGCAATTTTGAACGCCCTTTGGATGAAACCATTGACCTGGTCGCGAAGTATGATCTTGCCTACGAGCCTGGAACCAAATGGGTCTATTCCGGCGTTGGGTATTGCGTCCTGGGACGTGTCGTGGAAGTCGCGCTGGGAGAGTCGCTGGAAGTGATTGCGCAGGAGGTTTTGTTCCGCCCCATGGGGCTGAGCGACACGACGTTTCTGCCTTCGAGGGAAATGCGAAAGACGGTGCCCACGGCTTATGTACGAGAAGGGAGGGAACTGAAGGCAAAAGACTCCTCGTCGGAAATTGAGGATCTCCGATTCATCCTCCCGGGAGGCTCACTCTTCACAAACCTGGACGCGCTTGCCGCATTCGGGCAGATGCATTTGAACGATGGTTTGCACGACGGTAAGCGAATCCTATCGAAAGAGTCGGTTGCTGAAATGCGAAAATTTCAAGGGCTGGAGAGGCCCAGCAGAACCTACGGCTTGGGATGGTTTCGCGACGATGTTTCGGATTCGGGTTTAGCGGAGCTAACGTTTCACGGCGGCGCCTTGGGAGCGCACTTGCGAATCGACAGACGACGAGAGGTGGTATTCGCGCTCCTCGTTCATCAGAACGGTCCCCAAGTGAAGCCTTTGAAAGACAAACTAATCGATCAGGTAAACAAGATGTTTCCAGTAGCGTCGGGGCGTTAGGAGCAGGCCATGTAGAAGATTTATGAAAGAGCAACGCAACTCAGGATTCAGCCGGCGTGATCTCTTCAAGAGCACCGCCGCGGCCGGTCTGGCCGGATCGGCTGGTGTGGCCAGCGCTGCCAAAAAGGCAGGCGCCGACAATCCCATTCGCCAGGAAAACCTCCAGCCCGGCACCCGGGACTGGATGCTGACGAAGACGGATATCACCAACACGGAGCCAACGGAGTTGTGCCGGTCTCCCAAGATTGAGGGTTATTGCTCAGCCACCAGTGTGAGTGCCGGCGAAACGCTCCAGGTCATGGTGAGCACGAACCCGGTCTCCGAGTTCTCCCTGGATATCTATCGCACCGGTTACTACGGCGGCACCGGTGGGCGTTTCATGAAGCGTTTTGATTCTTTGCAGGGTCAGACGCAACCGGATCCTGAGATCGGGGAACGACGCTTGCGGGAATGCCGTTGGGCACCCTCGGTGGAATTTGAGATTCCGGAGGATTGGCTGAGTGGTGTTTACCTCGGAAAGCTGACGGCCAAGGAGGAGGGAGTGCAGAGTTACATCATCTTTATTGTGCGCGACAATCGCCCCTGCGAGCTGCTGTTTCAGTGCAGCGACACGACCTGGGCCGCTTACAACAGCTGGCCGACCTGGGAGTGGTCGCTCTATCACAACAACAAGAACGGCTACACCGGTTTCAAGAAGCGCAAGAAGTGGAGCACCAATGCCGCCAACACCGGCTGGGTCAGTTTTGATCGTCCCTATGCCAATTACTGCCAGGAGCACCTCGTGACGTATCCCAAGTCCGTCGGCTCGGGCGAATTTCTTCTGTGGGAGTTTCCTTTGTCCTACTGGATCGAGCAGGAGGGATACGATGTTTCTTACCTTTCGAACGTCGACACTCACATCGATGGGCCAGGACTTCAGCGGGCTAAAGGCTTCATCTCAGTCGGCCATGATGAATACTGGACACTGGAGATGTATGAAAATGTCAGGGTGGCTCGCGATGCTGGTGTCAATCTCGCCTTCTTGAGTGGAAACTCGGTCTGGGGGGTGATTCCGTTGATGTCCTCCAGTGAAGGGCAGTATCACCGTGTGATTCGGAGGGAGGGCAAATTCCTCGGCGAAGAACTCTACCAATTGCTCCAGGAATCGCGCGGCCAGCAGCAGGAGTTCCCGGCGGGCCCGAGCGGTGCGAAATTGATGGGAGGGCGCACCGCCGGGATTGGAGGTGGTGACTGGACCTGCACCCGGCCACAGCATTGGCTCTACGAAGGCACTGGCATGAAGGCCGGGGACACCATTCCCGGACTCGTGGGATGGGAATGGCATGGCGCTGCGGATCCGGACCTGCCGGGCATGGAAGTGGTCGCCGAAGGCCCCATGAAGCCTGATAAAAGCCAATACAGTCCGCATGCTGGAACGGTCTACGATGGACCGAAGGACAACTTTGTTTTCAACGCTGGCACCATCTGGTGGGCGCAGGGCCTGTCGTCGCCTCCCGGGCATGTCTTGCCTTCGCATGCCCATGCCAAACCCGAAGGCCCCGACCCGCGCGTGCAACGCATGATGAAGAACGTGTTCGATCGCATGCTTGGTTAGTTTTCCCAACCGATAAACCCTCATGAAAAATCCCCTTCAAATGCCGCTTGGGCTGCTTGCTGTCGCCGCAGCTGGCGCCGTCCATTTCAGTATGCCTGTGCTGGCCGAGACCACGACAGAACCTCCCATTTTCAACACAGAAGAGATTCTCGATGAAAGCACGCTTGAGGTTGAAGTAATCGAGGATTGGCACACCGACACTCAGGGCGGAACCACCCGGCAGAAGCTCGTCGAGATCAAGGTTGCTGAATGGTGGCCGGGCAAGGACTACCGGATCCCTGTCAGGATGATTGTGCCACTGGAGGGCAAGGCGAAAGGCTTTCACATCACCGGGGCACACTCGGCGGAGTCGGTCAGTAAAGAGAGCAGCCCCAATGCCTTTGAAGCCAAATTGTTGGCCAATGGCGTCGGCATGGTGAAGACCGTCGTAAAACCGCTCAATCAGATTCCCGGCAAGCGAGGCCTCGAACAGGAAATGATGCAGAAGTTCATGAAGGACTTCGATTCGCGCTACACCACCGTGTGGATCTGGTCGATGACCTTGATGCGGGCGACCACGGCTGCCTATGCCGAGACAGAGCATTTTGAGCCCGGAAAGGTGGCCGGATCAGGCGGCTCCAAGAATGGCATCTCTCCGGCCACGGCCTTGATCAATGACGAGCGTTTCACCGCCACCTGTTCCACCGTGGCCTTTGCCTGGGCCTCGCCAACTCGACGAGCGCGTCAGAAGGAAGTGGACGAAGTGATAGCGGCCAATGAAGCCTTTTTTGCGGCGGTTCAAGCCGGAGAGGTTGATGTCGAGAAAAGCCGCGCAGGATGGTACCGGGGCATTATGGCTGGCTCTCCCTCCAAGATGCCCCTGGCTGGTTTGAAAGCGGGAAAGACCCTGGAGGAGATCCAGTCCTTTGCCGATCGCATCCTCGATCGTCTTTCAGTGAGTGCCAACTGGGACGCACTCATGGAGAGAGACGTCGATGTGTTTTTCGAGCCCCACACTCATGACTATGTCGCTTATGATATTCTCTGGGGCGCGCAAAACTACCCTCAGATTCCGACCTACTATGCTGCCAACGGCGGACACTCGATGCAGCGGCATCCCAAGGCGGAGACCGACAGCCAGAATCGGGAGGCTTTTCTCTGGCATCACTTCTTTGGCGGTGAGCCGCTGCTCAGCCCTCCGACTTCCCGGCACCAGCGGGACGGGGATCAGCTGGAAGTGCGGGTGAAATTTGAGAACGGCCCCGAAGCCGAAAGTGGACGTCTCTGGTGGATGTATGACCGGGCCCCGGCGGGTTCGGCTCCGTTCCTCCACGAGCGGATTCCGGATGAGCAATGGGCCGAGATGGAGCGGGACGAAGCGACCGGAGAGTGGGTCGCAACGATCCCTCTGAAGGAAGGAGCTTCGAACATCGACTTCTTCAGCAATCACGGAAAAGTGGTCAACGGGTATCAGCAGTATCTCTCAAGTCCCTACACCCGGGTGGAGCTGGATTGATCACGGAAGTTCGGAAGCGGCTGAAAGGCGGTCCTTATCATCAGGACGGAGTAGCACCGTTTGCTCAACTGATTCTATTGATCTGCTAGAGCCGGATCGTAATTGGGATTCGGCGTGGGAAGTTGTGCTTCCACATTCGTGCGCCATTGCTTCAACTCTTCGAGAAGATCTGCGGCTTTTTCCGGCATGGTGTCGGCGAGATTGGTTTCTTCAGCGGGGTCCTCGACCAGATTGTAAAGTTCGAGAGCGCCGTCTTCAAAGAATTCGATCAGTTTATAATCTCCGTTGCGGATGGCTCCGTAGGGAGTCGTTCGATGGTAATGAGGGTAGTGCCAGAAGAGAGACCGGTCTTGGAGCGTGCCCGTTTGGAGAAGAAGGGGTTTCAGGCTCACACCATCCTCATGCTGTTCGTCTTTTAACGGGGCGCCGACGAGGTCGAGGATCGTGGGGTAGAAGTCTGTCGAAATCACAGGCACGTCGGAGGTCCCGGGCTCAATGCCAGGTCCCGCAATGAAAAAGGGCTCCCGGACGCCGCCTTCATGAGAGTAGGCTTTGGCTCCCCTCAAGCCGCCACAATAGTTCGTTCCAACGGCACCGTTGTCGCCGGTGAAGATGACGATGGTATTGTCTGCCTGGCCCACTTCTTTCAGCTTGTCGAGCACCCGGCCGACACTTTCGTCCAGGCTCTGCACCATAGCCGCATAGGCTGGTTTGGTGTGGTTGAATTTACCCGTCTTCAATTTTTCCTCGTATTTTTTGATGAGCTCGGGCTTGGCTTCAATCGGCCAGTGAACCGTGTAGTAGGAGAAGTAGAGAAAGAAGGGATCGTTTTGCTTCTGGTCAATGAAGTCGACTGCGTAGTCCGTGAGTCGATCGGTCAGATAGTCGCCTTCCTTGCTGGTGACATTAGGCATGTCAAAGGGATGAAAGTACTGTCCTCTTCCCTTGGGTTGCCCCCATTCACGGCCGCCGATGTTCTGATCAAAGCCGTGAGATTCAGGGAAGTGATCCTTCATCAGTTCTTTCTCATTAATGGGGAGGAGGTGCCACTTACCGATGAAGCTGGTGGCGTATCCTAATTCCTTGAGGGCTTCCGGCAAAAGAATGCGATCGTGCTCCATCTTCATGTTCCAGTCGGGAACCTGAAGTTTGGCGAAGGGGCGATCATGTCCATCAATCCAGTCGGTGAGGTGGGTTCGCCCGGGATAACAACCGGTAAGAATGGCCGCGCGGCTTGGGGAGCAAACGGTGCAGGCCGCGTAACCGTTGGTAAAGGACATCCCGCTTGCGGCGAGTTTGTCGATGTTAGGGGTTTCGTGAAACTTGCTTCCACTGCTGGACAGTGCGCCCCAACCAAAGTCATCGACTAGAAAGAACACCACATTCGGTCTTTCCTGGTTTGCCTGGACCAGATGCGTTACTGCCAGTATTGCCAGGGTGAGGTAGCCTGCCTTTTTGAGGTTCATGATTTCTACTCTTTCTGGTGATTTCTACTCTTTCTGGTGGAATGTTTTCGTGGCTATCGAGGGGACTAATCGCGGCCGTCCTGATCAGAGTTGAGCTCGGTGTAGTTGTCGATTCTCTCGTTCCAGGAAAGTCCCGATGGACTCAGGGGGAGAACCTGATTCTCTTCAGCCCATTTTGTCCATTTTTTCTCAAGCTCCGTTACCTTTTCGGGATTTGATTTAGCGAGATCGTTCTCTTCAAATGGGTCCACCTCCAAATGGATCAGTTCCCAGTTACTATCTCGGCTGGCTCGTGCGAGTTTCCAGTCTCCGGAAATTACCGCGCAGGCGGTCTGATGCTCGAAAAAGAAGTCACGTTCTGGTAAGGGATTGCCAATCAGGGTAGGAACGAGGCTGATCCCGTCTGGCTGGGTCAGCTCGGCACCTTTGAACGAGCGAGGATACGCTGACTCGGCGAGGTCCAAGCAGGTGGGGAGAATATCGGTGATATGAGCAGGAGTCTGCACAATGCCGGTGCCGGTTTTCTTGAGTCCTTTCGGGTAGTGAATGATGAGCGGGGAACTGATGCCTCCCATGAAGGTTTTTGATTTGTAGGAGCGAAAAGGGGTATTGCTCAAATCGGCTGCCAGTTGCGATATGAGCCCCCCTTCGTTGGTCGCTCCGTTGTCGCTGAGAAAGAGAAACAGAGTGTCTTCGAACTCACCCTTGTTTTTGATTTCCTGGATCAATGTCCCGATGCCTTCGTCCATGATTTCAATCATGGCGGCATAGGTTGCCATCTCTTCGATCCACTTCTCTTTTGTTTCGGCATCGAGAGAATCCCACGAGGGGCGGGGATCCTTTTTGTAATCACGTGGATGAAGAGGAAGTGCCGTACCTGGCTTGATGAAACCGAGTTGTTGGAGAGCTTCGAAGCGCTCCTCTCGCAACACATCATACCCGACTTCATAACGTTCCCGGCATACCTCGATTCGTTCTTTCGGCGCCTGCAGAGGGCGGTGGGGCGCGTAGTGCGCGAGATAGAGAAAGAAGGGGGTTGACGTGTCGTGGTCCTTGATGAAGCCCAGAGCATGTTCATCGATGGCATCGGTGTAGTAGTAGTCATCCGCAAATCCAGTGATACTGGTTTCATTCCGACGCAGGCCTTTGGGACGGTAGTAGTTGCCGCCTCCGCTCAGGCTTCCGTAAAACTCATCAAAACCTCTTTCGGTGGGGTAGCTTCCATTCGGGGTGCTGCCTTCAGGCGCCCATGCTCCGTCGACGGTTACATGCCACTTCCCTGACATGTAGGTCGAGTAACCTTGTTCTTTGAGGAGTTCTGCGAGGGTGGGGACTTCATCGCTGATTTGTCCCCGGTAGCCTGGACGGTGTTCATCAACTGCGGTCATCCAGCCTAACCCCACCGCATGCTGGTGACGCCCTGTCAGGAGGGAGGCACGGCTTGGGCAACACCGCCCGGTGTTTCTGAAATGACTGAATCGGATGCCTGTTTCAGCCAAGGCATCCAGATTGGGGGTCTTGATCTCGCTACCATAGCAGCCAAGATCCGAATACCCCATGTCGTCGCACATGATCAGCACGATGTTGGGCTTTTCTTCTGCCAATGCAAAAGCAGAGAGAAGAAGACTGAGACTGGCAAGGAGTGGAGAAAGGATTTTCATGTGGCGGCTTCCGCTAAATCAGCGGCTGAGATCGAGTCGAAGATTCCCGGGAAGGAGTAGGGTGGCGGGCACAATTGAGAAATCAAGGCTTTGTTCAATGGGCAGTTCTGGCGGAAATCGGGCGGGAAAGCGAGCACTCGAGTGGATTCTGAATTTAGCCAGGTTGTCTCACGGGGAATTAAAAATCGGCAGAATTGAAGTCGTCTGGAGATATGAGGGCACAAACCCTTTTCATCGATGCTAACTTCCCTTTTTCAGCCGCCTCTGACACGGACCCTTGTGATCGCCGCATCGGCGTTCTTGCTTCCGCTTTCAGCCCCCGCTTCGGAGAAGCCCAATATTCTCTTCATCGTGACCGACGACCACGGCTGGGGTGACCTGCCGGCGAATTGGGATCAGACCGAGGTGCAGCTTCCCACCCTGGATGGCTTGGCTGCGGGTGGGGC
>JABSSQ010000398.1 GCA_013213905.1 Verrucomicrobiales bacterium
AGGACGGTAAGTCCGCTCAACTGTTCTACAATTGCGTCTGTATCTGCCATTTTTTTGGTTGGGTATCGCCGGCTCGGAAAGCGTTCCGAAAATTAAGGTGCTGCGCTCAGCACTCGACAAGGAACCCGGTTTTGTTTTTTTTGGGTTTTCAGTGCCTCACTTGTGACACCAAAATTGTTCTAAATATTGAATTACTCTTCTTTGTCGGCTTTTGCCTGGAGAACACGGGCCAGAGAAGCACCGGGCTGGTCGAGCACAGTAGCGAGCTGAGTCGCAGGCTGGCTGAGCACACCAAGCAACTGGGCGTAGAGAACTTCCTTGGCAGGAAGATCGGCCAGGGCCTTGATCTTGCCTTCGTCAAGAAGCTCGCCATCCAACACACCACCGCGGGTGGCCGGAACGCCGTTCTCTTTGTTAAAAGTCTTGAGCACCTTGGCGGCAGCACACACGTCGGACTCGCCGGTCACGACTGCAGTCTGGCCACTGAGGAATTCACCGAGACCTTCAGGGTACTCAGCGGAATTCGCAGCGCGCTTCACAAAAGAGTTCTTGGCGACCTGGAACTTGGCGCCGTTTGCTTTGAGTTCCTTACGAAGAGCTTCGAATTGAGGAACGGTCATGCCACCGTAATCGGCAACAAGCAGGAAAGGAGATGCGTTAATCTGGTCGAGGATCTGATCGATAATGACCTGTTTGACTTCTTTCATCGGTATAGCTGGGTGAAATGTTGTTTGTTCAGGTTATGGCGATCAGCCCCAGGAAGAGACATCGATTGTTACGCCGGGGCTCATGGTTGCGGTCATAGCGCCATTCACGAGGAACACACCCTTTGCCGAAGCGGGGCGAGCACCGGAAATTGCGTCGATAACAGCGCGGCCGTTCTCAACAAGAGCACCCTCTTCGAAGGAAGCCTTGCCGATCGGGACGGAAATGTTGCCGTTCTTATCGAGCTTGAAATCAATCTTACCAGCTTTGACAGCCTTCACTGCAGCAGCAGTGTCATCAGTCACCGTGCCGGTCTTCGGGTTAGGCATAAGACCGCGGGGTCCGAGCTGCCTACCGAGCTTACGAACTTCAGACATCGCAGCCGGAGTCGCGATCACCGCGTCGAAGTCCATCATACCGCCCTGCACTTCTTTGAGCAGAGCTTCGTAACCGACGTGCTCAGCACCGGCGTTCTTAGCTTCAGTTGCTGCTTCGCCTTCAGCGAAAACAAGAACCTTGACGTCCTTACCACTTCCGTTGGGGAGAGGGCAGGATCCGCGAACCATCTGATCCGACTGACGGGGATCAACTCCCATGCGGAACGTAAGGGTGACAGTCTGATCGAACTTCGGAGAAGGGAACTGCTTCACGAGAGAAACAGCCTCCTCGATCGAGTAGACCTTTTCGGCGTCCACCAATTCGGCGGCCTTCTGGTATCTTTTACTTCTTTTCTTAGCCATGTTTCAGGGTGCAGTGCAAACGGACTGAAGCAGCCCTCCTGCATTAAGGATTATTATCCAAAAATTAATCTACGATCTCGAGGCCCATCTGGCGGGCGGTGCCGGCCAGGATGCGGCAGGCCATCTCTTCATCGTCAGTGTTGAGGTCGTCCATCTTCTGCTTGGCGACCTCAATGAGCTTCGCCTTGGAGAGCGTACCCACCTTGACCTTGTGAGGCTCACCGGAACCGGAGGCAATGTTGGCTGCCTTCTTGAGGAGCACAGCTGCCGGCGGCTTTTTGCACACGAAGGTGAAGCTCTTGTCCTGGTAGACGCTGATCACAACCGGGAGAAGGTCTCCGGCGTTCTGCTGAGTTTCAGCGTTAAATGCCTTACAGAATTCCATGATGTTGACACCGGCCTGACCGAGCGCCGGACCAACGGGAGGAGACGGGTTCGCCTGACCTGCCTGGATCTGCAATTTCAACTGTTGTACTACTTCCTTAGCCATCGTTCTGCTTTGTTTAAATCGTGTGTTAGTTATCCCGCTTTGGCGGGACCAAGCATCTTCTCAAATTATCCAATCTCTACCTGCCAGTATTCGAGCGGCACCAGAGTTTCGCGCCCGAAGATGTTCACGGAAACCATGAGCTCCCCCTTATCTTCGTTCACCTCAGCAATAATACCCGTCTGACCCTGGAAAGGACCATCGGACACCACCACCGTATCACCCACTTCATAAGCCACAGCGGGCTTAATGCTGCCCTCGCGCTCTTTAATCTGCGCAAGCATGCCTTCAACTTCGTGATTGGGCATCGGCATCGGGTGATCCTTCGTGCCGGCAAAGTTAATGACACCGTCGGTCTCCTGAATGAAGTACCAGGTGCGGTCGACCAGGGTGTTATCATCATGCAGCAAGTGCATATTGATGATGATGTAACCCGGGAAAAATTTACGATTCGCCTCACGCTTCTGACCTGCCTTGACCTCGGACACGCGCTCTTGCGGAACGAGCACCTCATAGATGAGATCACTCATTTCCTCCGCTTCAATACGGCGCTCGATACTGTCGCGCACTTTCAACTCCTGTCCGGAGAGAACGTGAACCACATACCACTGGTCGTTAGGTGCAGGGATGGTCGGCATCAGAAAAATCGATTAAAATGTGTCAGCAAGAATCAGCGGACTAAAATCCGGTGGTCAGGAAAATCATGAATTCGCGCATCGCGAAATCAATCGTGGCGACGTAGGCACCGAGAAGCACCATGGCAATCAACACGACGATGGTGGAATCAATGAGCTGCTTGTATTTCTTAAGACCCTTCTCCTTGGGATCCCAAGGCCAGGTTGCCTTCTTCAGCTCAGTGCGAACTTCACCAATGTATTTTCCCAACTTCATCTGAATCTTTCGTGTTCCGGAAGGAAGTGGCAGGGCAGCCGAGACTCGAACTCGGAACCAACGGTTTTGGAGACCGCTACTCTACCAATTGAGCTACTACCCTCTTAAAATTATTTTCCACTTACCGGCGGAAAGAGGGGAGCCGATCAACTCGGGTCCCCTCCCCTAAATTTTGGTCTCAGCATCCGGGCCGTTTCCGACCCGGAACTGAATTTAAAACCAACGAATTATTAGTCGAGGATGTCGGCAACACGACCGGCACCAACGGTGCGTCCACCTTCGCGGATAGCGAAGCGGATGGTCTTCTCCATAGCGATCGGAGTGATAAGCTCGACCGTGATGGAAACGTTATCGCCAGGCATCACCATCTCAACGCCGTCAGGAAGAGTGACGGAACCAGTCACGTCAGTCGTACGGAAGTAGAACTGAGGACGGTAGTTGTTGAAGAAAGGCGTGTGACGGCCACCTTCATCCTTACTGAGGACGTAGACCTCAGCAGTAAACTTCTTGTGAGGAGTGATGGTGCCGGGCTTGGCAATCACCTGCCCCCGCTCGATCTCATCCTTCTTAAGACCACGAACCAGGATACCGACGTTGTCGCCAGCCTGACCTTCGTCGAGAAGCTTACGGAACATCTCGATGTCAGTAACAGTAGTCTTCTGAGTGTCGCGGATACCCACGATCTCAACTTCTTCCATCTTCTTGATGATACCACGCTCAACACGGCCGGTAGCAACAGTACCACGACCTTCGATGGAGAACACGTCCTCGATCGGCATGAGGAAATCCTGGTCAACGGGACGCTCGGGAAGCGGAATGTATTCATCAACAGCTTCCATGAGCTTCATGATGTTCTCCTGCTGGGCAGCGTCACCCTCAAGAGCCTTGAGAGCAGAACCGCGAACGATCGGAATGTCGTCACCCGGGAATTCGTAGGAGCTGAGAAGCTCGCGAACTTCCATCTCAACGAGGTCGAGAAGCTCTTCGTCGTCAACCTGGTCAACCTTGTTCAGGAAAACCACGATTGCCGGAACACCAACCTGGCGAGCCAGGAGGATGTGCTCACGAGTCTGAGGCATGGGGCCGTCAGCAGCGGAGCAAACGAGGATAGCGCCGTCCATCTGGGCAGCACCGGTGATCATGTTTTTCACGTAGTCAGCGTGTCCGGGGCAGTCAACGTGAGCGTAGTGACGATTTTCAGTCTCATACTCAACGTGTGCCGTAGAAATTGTGATACCGCGCTCGCGCTCTTCGGGTGCACCGTCGATCTCATCGTAAGCGCGCTTTTCAGCAAATCCCTTGTCAGCAAGAGTGGTGGTGATAGCAGCAGTCAGCGTGGTTTTGCCGTGGTCAACGTGACCAATCGTACCCACGTTCACGTGCGGCTTGTTACGTTCGAATGATTCTTTAGCCATTGTCGTTTGGTTGTTTAGTTGTTTTTTGTCTCAAAGGTTGACCACCCAGCGACAGAATTTGTAAGCTACCGCTACGATTCGCTCTGCGTGTTCGTCTCGTTGATTTAGTTTTTTGGTTTCCTGCTACTCGGATGGAGCTCTTGACGGGATTTGAACCCGTGACCTCTTCCTTACCAAGGAAGTGCTCTACCCCTGAGCTACAAGAGCCTTTCAGCACCCGAAGCGTTAGGGACTTTTGATCCCGCAACTCAGGTAGCCAAGTTTTACCGAAAAGGCAAAAAACCCCTCGCAACCTGACCCTTTTGGGGACGGAGCTTGGGAACTTGAGACCAGTCCGGCAAATTTAGCCGCGAAAACTACTCTCCAAGCCGCATCTGTCAAAAAATTATTACGGTTTCGTACAAATAAATTGACCCTATTCTCGAAAAACCGCTTCAAACCCCCGAAACTCCGGTAAAATCAAGCCTCTTCGCCTCTTAAATCCTCCGAAAATCGACGGATTTCGAGGGCTTTCCCGGTGGCTTCATCCACATCGACCACCGCCCCGCGAATTCCCACGGTCCCCTTAGCCACCGGAAACCGGCGCGGAGTCGAGGTTTTGAACCGTTCAATGATCGGCTCCACCGCACGTCCCAGCACGGATTCGAGCGGTCCGCACATACCCGCATCACACAAAAAGGCGGTTCCACCGGGGAAAATCTGCTCGTCCGCGGTCTGCACATGGGTGTGCGTCCCCACCACCGCAGACAACAAACCGTCCACCGAACGCCCCATAGCGATCTTTTCGCTGGTCGTTTCGGCATGAAAATCGAGAAAAATCACCTTCGCTCCTTCTTCTTCCCGAATTCGACGAGCCTCCGCTTCCACCGCAAGAAAAGGATTCTCCAGTGGTGGCTGCATGAAACTGCGCCCTTGGGCATTGATCACGCCGACTTTCCCCTTCGAAGTCTCCAGGACGATAGAGCCGAATCCCACCGTGCCCTCCGGATAGTTGATCGGGCGGAGCATGCGAGGTTCCATTTCCATGAATTCCACAATTTCCTGCTGATCCCAGATGTGATCCCCCGAAGTGATGACAGCGACCCCGGCCCTCATCAGGTCGATCGCGATTTTCGGTGTAATCCCTCGACCGGCCGCCGCGTTTTCACCGTTTGCGATAATGAAATCGACGTTATCCTCTTCTTTGATGGCCTTAAGGCGCGAAATCACCGCCTTTCTGCCGGGTTCTCCCACGATATCTCCTAGAAATAAAATCCTCAGCATGCTTCAGTTATCTCGACGGGTTTTGGCCCGGACGAAACCGAAAAATCGAACGACTTGAAGGGATCCTGCCAGATTTCAGCCCAAGAGAAGCGCCATTCGCGTTGCCAGCCCCGTCTATTCGCTCCCGTCCTCCTAGGACTGACAGTCACTTTCGCTTCCTCACTCATCGCCGAAGTCGAGACCCCACCCCCCCACATCGCCCGCCTCGGCCGCATTCCTGACTGGTCAGTCCTGGACGACTATCAATACACGATCACACGTGAAGAGTTCACCTACCTGCTCAATCACTGCTACGCCCGGAAAGGTGAGGAAGAATACCGCG
>JABSSQ010000399.1 GCA_013213905.1 Verrucomicrobiales bacterium
GACATATCTCAAATCCTTCCTTGGTATCTTTCACTTCCCAGCCGGCGGCTGCGATTTCATCTCGAAGTCGATCTGCCTCACCCCAGTCTTTGGCCTGCTTGGCCTCCCAGCGGGCTTGAGCCATTTCGGTGACTTCAGCGGGAACATCGGCGGAACCGGCCTCTTCCTGAGGTAACTCCAGACCAAGCGCTTCCATTACGACCCGGAATCCAGCCAATTCGACGGCAGCCTGTTCAGCAGTCAGTTCGGCGGCCTTGAGTTCCTTGATCGCCGTAAACACACGGCCGAGCGCATCAGGCGTATTGAGATCTTCCTTGAGAGCCTCAAGCGCATCGGCAAAGGAGCCGAGGTTTTCAACTCCCAGCGCTGCCTCAAAGCCACGGGCACCGGCTTCCCCGGCTTGTTCAACGAGCGACTGCTCGAACTTCGCGAGACGCTGAAGCGCCTGCTTCGCGCCGGCGAGTGCCGGGAAGTTTTCGTTCCCGTCCTTATCCTTCGCGACGAAGTTCAAAGGCTGGCGATAGTGCGCTGATATCAGGACATAGCGAAGTTCCGCCGGTGAGAATCCCGCCTCGCCAAGTTGAGTCAGGGTATAAAAGTTTCCGGCGCTCTTGGACATCTTACCGCCGTCGACAAGCAGGTGTGTCAGATGGAACCAGTGCTCCGCCATCTTGCAACCGGTGCAGGCTTCACTCTGGGCGATTTCATTTTCGTGATGAGGAAAGACGAGATCAACCCCACCGGAGTGGAGATCAAAAGTATCACCCAGGTATTCGCGACACATCGCAGAGCACTCGAGGTGCCAGCCCGGTCGCCCCTGTCCCCAGGGACTATCCCAATAGTTGTCGCCGTCCTCATCGCGACGTCCTTTCCAAAGAGCAAAATCAGCGACGCTGTCTTTCTCGTATTCGTCGTCGGCCACCGCACCGGACGCGCCATCACGAAGCTCACGCTGATCAAGACGGGAGAGACGCCCATAGTGATCGAAGCTTGAAACCTTGTAATAAACGGAACCGTCCTCACTGCTGTAGGCATGCCCCTTCTCCACCAGTTCCTCGATCATCTTGATCTGATGAGGGATGTGCTCCACCGCACTAGGTTCGAGGTGCGGCGGCAAATTGTTGAGTGCTTCACAGTCTTCGTGAAAACGATCCCGCCAGTAGTCGGTGAACTCCGTGAGTGTCTTCCCCGCCGCCTGGGAATCACGGATCGTCTTATCGTCAACGTCGGTCAGGTTGCGAACGTGATACGCCTTCAATCCGGTCAATTCGAGCGTTCTGCGGAAAACATCCTGGAGCACAAAGGTGCGAAAGTTTCCAATATGGGCGGGTCCGTAGACAGTCGGACCGCAGCAATAAAATCGAAACGTTTCTCCGTCTAACGGGGAAAGCTCCCGCAGTTCGCGGGTCATGGTATCAAAAAGTCTCATTATCGGGTAATGCGCCGGAAAAGGAATGCCTCAGGCCCGGGATTGCAAGACCTTCGGCCCAATTTGGGAAAATGTTGGGAAAAGATGGGTCCGATTTAGTTTACATCTCCTTATTTCTAACCCAAAAACTTATCTGAAAATTGAAACTTCCATAATTACCATAATTTGCTAAGGTGAATTTCCCAACACAGACACACACCTATCCCCTTCGACATGACTTTGAAACTCGTAGTCACGACGAATGCCAAAACCGACACTACAGAACTCCTCCTTCGCAACAATTCCTACGGAGTCGGCCGACGGCACGACAACGACCTGAGAATTAACGAAGCCTCGATCTCCGGCTACCATGCAGAGCTGAACCGAACCTCCGGCGGAGTTTACGAGGTCTGCGATCTGGAATCTGCCAACGGCACCTTTCTCAACGGCGTTCGGATTTCTTCGGCAAAGAAAATCAAGGCGGGAGACTTCCTCAAATTCGGAATCCACAAAGTCGCGGTAGTCGAACACCAGGGAGAGGAACCCGAGCCGAAGAAATCGAGTGGTCCGATCGGCGGAAAACCAAAGATCGTTTCCCTGAAGGATCGCTTTGCGTTCGCCAAACAGCAAAGCGACAACACCGCCTCTCTTTCTCCCAGAACAAAATCCGGGAAGGTGTCACCGGAAAAGATCACCACGAAAGAGACTTCATCACTTCCTGACACTACCACCAGTCAAAACGGCACTGAGCTGGCGATCAGTAACCTGCGAAAGAAACTGGCCAAGTCAGGAAAGGAAAATTCGGAGCTCAATCAGAAGATTGAAGCACTCGAGGCCGCCCTCTCGGAGAAGAAAACTGAAATCGAGAGCATTGAAAAAACGGCATCATCGAAGGGAGCCAACTCCAAGGAACTCGCCAAACTGAAATCCGAACTGAAGGAAGTTCGGGAACTACTTGCAAAGCGGGAGAAGGAACTCGCAGAGCAAAACCAAGACAGCCCCTCTGCCGGGCACGGTGATATCATTCTATTCGACGCCGAGGGTTCTCCTGTTGAAGAGGCCCCGGGCGATCTACGCGCCAAGCTCAACGAGCTGACAGCATCCCGTGACGCGGCAGAAGAAGACGCCCGTCGTCTTCGCGAGGAATTGTCTCGCGCTCGCGAAGAGCCTGCCGCAAACGGATCAGACAACGAGAAAAGACTCTCGTTTCACATCACGGAACTCGAATCATCATTGTCGGCAGAGAGACTGCTTCACGACACCGTGCGAACGAAGAACGAACAGTTTCGGACCAAGATCAACTTCCTGACCACCGATCTCGACAACGCCCGCGAGGAAATCAGCCGGCTCAAAGCCGCCAACGTCGCCCAGTTCCCCATGCCGGATGACCTTGATGGGCAGGCGGCAGAGGCTGCCAGGTTAAGCCAGGACCTCGCCGTTGCTCATGAAGACAACGCAGATCTGCAGGCCGAATTGAGCAACCTGCGAACCCGGCTCAACGAAAAGGAACGCGAACTGGCTGAGAAAACGCAGGATGGCGCCAGGGAAGAAAGCAACACGATTTCCGATCTTCGAAAGCAGATCAGCGAACTGAAGTCGAACAGGGCGAATGCTGAGTCCGCTACCGAAGATTTCGAAAAAGAAAAAGCTACCCTGACAAAATCACTGGATGAGCTGAGACAAGAACTCGATAAGGCGGAGGACGCCGTCAAGAAATCTGCCGAGCGCGAGGTCAACCTCCGCCAAAACAACGCCAAGCTCGTCGACAAGGTAAAGAAAGCAGAGGCTTCCGCTTCCGATCTCACCGCCCGTCTCGAAGAGGGTGCCTCAGCAATCACTGAGAATGACAAACAGGTCAAGAAGCTCGAGAAGGAACTCGAGAAACTGAAATCCAGTTCCGACAAACAGCTTCATAAGAACTCGACCAAACTGCAGGAAACCATCGACCAGCAGGCAGACCGACTGAATGAGCAGGAGCAATCCAATCAGGAACTCGCCGGCAAACTGGAAACCGCCGAAGAGAATAGGAAAGCCGCTGAATCAGAAACCGCCGAATTGAAGGAACGACTGGCCACCATCGAGGCCGAAGCTCAATCCTCCAAAGAGAAGCTCAAAGCTTCGGAGGGAAAACTTGCCGAACTCGACTCAAGCCTGTCCGTCGAATCCGGCCTGGCAACGGAAAACGCCGCAGCGCTTGAGCAGGTCCGCGAGAAGCTCGACGCTACCGTCCGGAAGCATGAAATTTTGGAGTACGAACTCACCGAGAAACACCGGGAAGAGATGGAGACTCTCAAAGAAGCGCTTCAATCTGCCATCGAAGAAGGTGAACGACTGCGTGAGGAACTGGAGAATTCCCAGATCGGACTCAGTTCAGCCCATGAAAACAGTGTCGAGGAGCAGGCTCAACTGATCGCTGGGAATGATGCCAAGGTATCTGAACTCGAAGAGCAACTGGCCGAATCCGCCAGCAAAATCCAAGAACTCGAATCGGTCAGAGACGATCTTGAGAAGAAACTCAATGAGCGCGACGAGAGCATTGATCAGCTAAAAGAAGACAAGGACAAACTCGAATCGGAAATCGAGGAGGCGGCCAGTGAGAAAGAACAGCTCCTTACCGATCTGCAACTGACCAAGGAGGGCCTGTCATCAGCCCTGAACGCAGCTCGACAGCACCTTGTTACCTCCATTCAGAAAGAGAAACTGGAGTCCAGTATTCGCTGCGAAGCAGAAGACCAGCTTCGCCAGGCCGAGGAGGCAATCGAGGCCCTGCGAAGCGAACTCGAAGTGATTCGAAAAGAGTCCGGAGAAAAGATCGCGCTTTCAAGCGGCGATACCAATCTCAACCGCATCAGCGAACTGATCGAGGAAAAGAGCGACGAGCAAAAGGAATTCGAAACCCGCCTCGAAGCCATCGCCCCTCTCACCAACTACATGGCTCCTTCCGACAAGAACTCCAGATCCTCCAGCAATGGGGAGTTCTCCGAGGAAGAGTTCTATCGAAAGCTGGTTGATAAACTCGATCTCGTCGACGCCCTCATGAAACGCTATGAAAACAAGTGGCGCTACCCGAAGGTCGCCCAGCAACTGGCCCTTTTGAAGCAAGCCTTCCTCGAACTTCTCGAGGACCATTCGGTGAACCAGTTCAACCTTCAGCCCGGAACTCCGCTGACGATGGATCAAAGTCAGAGAATCGATCTCGTTCCGCGGGAGGATGGAACGCTTCCGAAGATCAACCCCTTCGGAAAATCAGAAGTCGTCGAGACCGTGCGTCCCGGATACATCTTCCAAACCGGTTCTCGCGATGTCATCCTCAGGAAAGCCGAAGTCGTCGTAGCCTGATCTACTAGCCTGGCTCTGTTCTCATTTCAGCGACGTGCTGAATGAGGTCAGGGTAGAAAGCGAGGAAGTGCCCTTCCATTTCCTTGAGATCATTCTCCAAGTCTTTCGCAGCTTCAAAGATAGGGTGGAGAATCTCCGAACGTTGCGAAACCCGTTTCAGGGTCTGGTCGACTCCCTCGAGGGTGCGGTAGCTTTCGAGCCAGCGTTCGCGAATCATCATATCAATAATCTCTGCGACTTCGTCTTCAGCAAGATAGAGCACTTCGCGCAACTGGCCATGAACGCGATCGATAAACCCATCGATTGCTTCATCCCCGGAAAACAACTCCCAATGGCGATGGAGGAAGTGATCGTAGTAAATATCAACAACAATGCCAGCAAAGCGCTTCAAGTGATCAGGAAGCAGATCCCAGCTTCTCTTCCACTCCGGATGAGAATCGGTAAAGGCATCCACTGCCCGGTGTTCCACGATTCCTTTCCAAACCGGGCGCGGGAATCGGTCATCCCATGGATACCCTTTCACGAAGTCACCCAATAGATTGCCCAGAACCAATTCCGGAGTCGGTTCTGCGAGGTGAAGGTGGGCGAGGAAGTTCATTTGATGAACCCTAACCAATGCTTGGCTACGAACCAAACAGGATCTCTCCACTCACTGGTTTCCTATCTGCCAGCAAAGGGGTTGTCAGCACTATTGACCGAACCGTCAGGCATCAGCACATGCACTCCTTTCCCATGAAATCCTGCCCGCTCCATAAGCCATGGCTGATTCCAACGGAACGGTGTCGCTGCTTTATCATCAAAGCGAGTCGCAATGTACGAGCCCTTGAATAGCTTCTCCTTCGCTTCCTGTGGCAAATCATCGTATTTGCGATCGGAAGGACAAAGCCAAGTATCCTCGTTCACTCCGTAGGGCTCAAGAGCTGCGACCCAAAAACGGAAAAACTCATCCTCTGTAAGATTCGCTTCGTCTTGGTCTTCGGGCATCTGAGGCCAACGACCGACGTCCTGAATATGCCCCACAAAACCAGCATGAATCACTCGCATTTGGGAAAGGCACTTCGCCTTCTTTGCCCGTCCACGAAAAGTTCCGACGGCTGGGATAAAAATTGAGACCAAGAGCAGCACCACTCCACATACCACCAGGAGTTCTAACAGGGTAAAACCCGCCTGCGAACCCTTGTCATGTCTCGCTAAAAACACCCTACCAGGGAGACGTTGATTCATCTCTCCCTTCTCTATCGCACTCAAAGGCGGTGATTCGCCTGAAATTACAAGCCGAAGAAGATATTATCAGAAACCTTCGATCCAAACACAGTGATCGGAAATTCTTCTCCATCGTTAGCCCCTCCAACGAAGGAGGCCCTGCCAGTGGCTCTGAAAGCACTCGATGCGACATATTTTCCATCCTTCTGAATATCTCCCTCGAAGTAAGAAGAAACTGTGTTTCCACCCAGACCGCCATTGTCGTTAGCAACCGCGGTAGCAAAAACCTTTCCAAAGGTTGGTTGAACCGTTCCAATCGTGTTTCCACGGTATTGCACACCTTCGTAGAACCAGACATTGCTGTTTCCAGAATAATATCCAACGAATACATTACCTGAATTCACAGCCGGAACTACGATCACGACACCCGGCTGGAACACCTGCTGGACGGGCTGCGTCGCAGCGACCGCTTCGTTGTTAACTCCCTGTGTATTGTTGCCAACAACAATTGTATACATCGCAATTCCGTTGCGAACAGATGCTACGGCCTGATACACACCGTCTTCGCTGCCTCGGCCGAAATAGGTGTTGTTGGAGAACGGCCCTCCGGTCCAAGCCTGAGCAGAATTCATCGGCAACAGAGCGATGGCGCAAAATACAGCGAAAAGTTTTTTCATAAGAATAAATTGGCGATTTGGCGCTAAGAAGACGCGTTTTTCGCATTTTAAGCAAGCAGGAAATTTAAAAAAATATTCAGGTTTCTCAAATAGTATCCCCAAGAGCCTCAAAGGCATGCTCAAAGCGCTCCATGAGGTCTTCCGGCTCCTCCAGCCCCACCCAGATCCTGAGCAGGTTCCGGGTCGCGCCCCGCTCCGCAGCCCAGTCCAGTTCTCCATAGTGAGCCAGGAGCGTGTAGGGACAAGCGAGGCTGAAATCCGTTCCGAGGCTTGGCCCCTTTGAGACTTCAAGAGCATCGTAAAAGGTTCGCGCGGCCGCTTCCCCACCCTTGAGAACAAAGGAAATCAGAGCTCCGTAGCCCCCGTCCGGGCGGCGAACTTCGTCATAAAATTCGCGACATTCCGCCGAAGGATGCCAAAGGCGCTCGATCTCAGGGCGCTGACGCAGCCAATCTACGAGTTCGGCCGCGTTTTCATTGGTGGCCTCTACCCGCTCCCGGAAGTGTCGGGAGTTCACCTCCAGAACGATCGCATCCGTCACGAAATGAGGGCTGGCAGACTCCTCGGATGGAAGGCGCTCTTCTAACAGATCGTAGAAAGGCGTGCCCGGCTTGATCACCACCGCCCCCGCAGCGACATCCCCCGCCCCGGAAAACATTTTCGTCAAACTCGTCGTCACGACGTCGGCATAGCGAAAAGCATTGGTATTGATCGCCGTCGCCACGGTGTCGTCCACCACCAGCGGCACTCCGTTTTCTCGGAGAATTGGAGCGACTCCCTCGAGGTCGGCGGTACGCAGCAAGGGATTGCTCGGCAGCTCGGTAAAAACCGCCGTCGCTCCCTTCCCATCTTCGAACCACTGGGTCACCTCGGCCACGCCACCGGTTTCGGTCACCGAAAAGTCTACTGCGCCGGCGTTGGCAAATTGCTGCTGAACCTTGAGCGAGTCGAGATAAGGAAATTCAATCTGGATGCTTGGCTGGTCCGGCTTCTCTTCGAGGAAAATGCGGTGAACCGCTGCGATGGCCGCCATTCCTGAAGAGAAAAGAAAGACATCTTCCGGGCCAACTTCATCATACAGGTCGGCGATGCGCTGGCGCAGCAACTTCAAGGCTTCCTCCCCCGCCGCTTCGACTTCCGGCTCGAGGGGCGCATCAGAAAGAGCCGCTTCGGCAAGGCGACTGCTCACGATCTCACCGCTGTGCTGCCAGTACTTCCACGCTGCCTCAAAAGCTTCCTCCTCGAACAGGATGGCGGTCAGGTTTTCCCACCCGTACGACTCGAGCCGGGATGATGCCCCGCAGCGGCGCTTCACGTAATCGGCGCAACGCCATGCGGCGGCCAGCGAAGGAAAGACCATCGCCACTTCATTCTTCTTGGCGAACTCCTCCTGGGCCGCAAGGAACAACTCCGCCACGAATGGATGGGGAACAAACCGCGGGTAACCGCACTCGAAAGCGTCGACCACTTCCTCGTCCCCTTCCTCGTATCCGATGACATGCTCCCAGTGGGGCAGGCACACGGAAACGGCGTGATCGCTTTCCGGGATCGCCCTGCCCAGGTCTTCGGCCTCGCAGAATGGCTCGGTGAATGGATCTCTAACTGACATCAATCGAAAACGAACCCTACGCCGACAGCGCCTGGCGCACATCTATAATGAGATCCTCAACGGTCTCGATACCGATGGAGAATCGAACCAGCGAATCGGTAATTCCCACCGCTTCACGAGTCTCCTTGGGAACTGCCGCGTGAGTCATCGAAGCCGGATGACATACCAGCGACTCAATTCCCCCGAGACTTTCTGCCTTCGGGAAAAGGGTCAGGTTCTCAACCACCTTCATGGTGTCTTCGAGAGAACGCCCAAAGTCGACTGTCACGATCCCTGAGCCTCCCGCCATCTGGCGCTTTGCCAGTTCATGCTGAGGGTGGGAGGCAAGGAACGGATACCGCACCGTCACCACATCGGTCTCGTCTTCAAGGAAAGTCGCGAAGGCCAGCGCGTTGCTGCAATGACGCTCCATGCGGATCGCCTCGGTCTTGGCACCTCGCAATGTCAGCCAGCAGTCCATCGGAGACGGCTGAAGTCCGAGCGCCTTCTGGGCGAAGATCATTTTCTCCTGCCACTCATCGGAATTGGTGCAGACTGATCCAACCAACGCGTCCGAGTGACCGTTGGTGTATTTGGTCAGGGAAATGAGCGACAGGTCTGCGCCCAGCTCAATCGGACGCTGCAGATAACTGCTCGCAAACGTGTTGTCGACCACCAGCGCAGCGCCGGCAGCATGGGCCGCGTCGGCCACGGCCGCGATATCGATGATCTTGAGATTCGGATTGGTCGGGCTTTCGATCCAGACCAGGGTCGGGGCGTGCCCCTCGATTCCCTCGAGGGAGGACGGATCCGTGAAGTCCACGTAGCGGACTTCGACACCAAACTTGGCGAACACCTGGGCAAAGAGCCGGAAGGTGCAGCCATAGATATTTTCCTCGGCAAGGACCACATCCCCGCTCTTGAGTGTGGAAACAATCGCCGTGATCGCTGAGACACCGCTGCCGAAGCTGGTCGCGTGCTCGGCCCCTTCAAGACTGGCGATGGTCCGGTCAAGCAGGCGGAAATTAGGATTCCCCGAGCGCGTGTAGTCGAACCCGTTCGGGTTACCGTATTCAAAGGTGGACGTCAGCCAGACCGGAGGAGTCACCGTTCCGGTATCGCCGACGAAATCCCGCCCCGAATGAATCGCGCGTGTTTCGAAACCTTTTGAGTCCGATGGTTCGTTACTCATGTGCCCCGAATCAACAGGGTTACGTGGCCCAGTCAACCCTGTTGGCTGTCATGATTGAAGGTTCGTTGGGTATCCTCTTGATTTCATCTCCCTGAAAAGTCCATCTTTAGCCCCGTGAATTTCGGCACTGTTCCAACTCCTCCCCAACTGTTTCGCCAGTTCGAACGCGGCGACATCAGCCGCGAAGAACTGCATGCCTGCCTCGCGCTGCACGCGCGTGGGCTGATCGACGAAATGGAGGAGGCCCACAAAAACCCGAAGACCTCCTACCTCGAACGCCTCCGCAATTTCGCCAGCGCCCGCAAACTGGCAAAAAAGCACGGCCGATCCCGCGTCCGGGAAATTTTCCACACTCTCGGCCAGGTTGAAGACTTCCCTCCCTCGCAGATCCTCTGGAATGCCAGCCACACGGATGTGCCGCTGCATTGCTTTATCCGCAGTCGGATCGAGCCGGTCTTCCGCGTAACCCGGCTCAATGTCGAACCGATGGATGTCGAAATGGAGGTGGAATACGGGGCCAACGACAAAAAGAAGACCACTCGCGAATTCATCCGCATGCAGCGCACTGCGCGCCTCGAACTGGAAGTCGTAGAGCGGAAACCGCTCTAACTCTTCAGCTCAAAATCGGGATCTTCCTCGATCTTGGCGAACTTGAGGATTGCCTCCTCGTCACGGACGTCCACGACCTCAACGCCGAGCTGGCGCAGACCGCCGCAGATTTCATCAGCTGCCCGCTGTGAATCCTTTTCCTCAGGCATCTTTACCGCGAAAAGAAATTCTTTCGGCAGGCACTTCACCCGCTTGAGACGACGCACCTTGGCCATCCACTCATCGCCGTGCGTGTAGATACGGGTCGGAGTCGGGCGTGAGAGATTAAGCGGCTTAATCGCTTTCCGTGGGATGTCCTCACCTTTCATGGTGAAGGCGAGCGGAATGCCCACGTGATACGCTTCCGTCCCCACCCAGGGGGCCTCCTTATAAAGACGGTCCAAACGGTGAGCGTGCAGCAGTCGCTTCAGGTCCCGGGTCAGCTTCTTCTCCTCGTGATCCACCGGGGTGAGATTCCAGTGTTCGACATAGCGACGGTAAAGCTCCTCAAGACACTCCTCCGCATTGTTCGTCAGGCGAGTGCCACGCGAGGCGTAGTAGAACGGTGAAGCATGCGGCATCGTCAGCTTCTTGAAGAGGTCAATGTCCCCTTCCTGGATGAAAAGGTCACCCTGCTCCGGGTGATTCTTTCCAGCCTGCTTCGCATCGTCAGCCCAGAGATTGGTTTCGATAGCAAGCGCCGAAAGCTCGCTGTCGAGACGGCGAATGCCATTCCGGAAAATCGCGAGATCCAGTTCCGGGAAACACGCCGTGATTCGCTTGGTGCGCTGGGGTGAAATGAGCTTGTAGGCGAGATAGCGGCTCTTCGCTTCGACGGCCATCACTCCGACGTTGATGAACTCGCCCGTCTCCCAGTAGGGGCGGAATCCGATAGCGGCGTAATTGACGACGAGGTTCATGAGAAAAATCAGCCGGGCAGAATTCCGTCAGCGGGAATTTCAGGTTTCATCAATTGAGCTTCGATTTCCTGGCGGGTGATGGAAGTGCGCGCCATTCCGGAGTTGTCTTCCAGCCACTCCTTAGGAAGTTCATCCCAGATCTGCCCGAGGTTGTAGATGGTCGATTCAAATTTGGTGCGCCATTTTTCGAAGACCGGCTTCTCAATGTAGGGCCGCACATCGCGGAAGACGTGCTCCCGCTTGAACTCCGTCTCGTCGAAGTCAGGATCGAGGCAACGGTCATGATCCACCAAGTGAATGGACTGCAGAGTCGGGTCCCACAAGACGTTGGGATCGCCGCCGAGAATCGTGAGCTGGCGGTCGGAATTTCTGACCCACCAGTCAAACAGCAGGACCCGGACTTTCACCTCATCCTCAATCTGGCGGAGGTGGGATGTCCGCAATTCATCAGCAAAAGGAATTCGCTGAGAGCCAAAGGCCGTCCCGGGGCAAAACTCCTCGGGACGTTCGACGATGGCATATCGAGTCAGTTCCGATGGTATCTCGACGAGCTGGACCGGAGCGACCGGCAACCCACATTCTTCGGCGAGACGGCTGATGACATACTCGATCACCAACTGATCGCGCGAGATATTGTCACGCTTCATGAAATAGGCATGACCATCATCCCCCTCCCCGAAAAAAGGGCGGCTGATCCCGGTCTCGGATCGGCCACAAATGCTGATGATGTTAACTGACATACCGAAAAACAGCGGCGAATCGCATTGTTCCGATACCTGCGCTGGCCCTGCGTGTCAAAAGAAGTTCCACCTCCCGGTTTCAGGGTGGCGACGCCGGATTGCCCAACCCAATCTTGCAAGAGGGTCAATTCTTGCCACTTTGCGGCGTATAATACCGTGATGCCTCCTTTCGATATCGATCAAATCCGGGCCGACTTCCCGATCCTTTCACGAGAGATCGACGGGAAACCGCTCACCTATCTCGACAACGGCGCCACCGCCCAGAAGCCCTCCAGCGTCATTGAATCGATGCGAAAATTCTACGCCGAGGACAACGCCAATATCCACCGTGGCATCCATTACCTCAGCCGCGAAGCCACCGAGGCCTACGAAAACTCAAGAACTGAAATCAAGTCAGCCCTCGGCTTGCCTGATTCTCACGAACTCATCTTTGTTCGCGGCGCCACGGAAGGCATCAACCTCGTCACTCACGGTCTTCTCGACCGCCTCTCCGAGGGAGACGAAATCGTGCTCACCATCATGGAGCACCACGCCAACTTCGTTCCCTGGCAAATCCTTGCCGAGAGGAAAAATATCAAGCTTCACTTCGTCGGTTTAAACGAAATCGGCGAACTGGACCTGGAAGCCTGGAAGGCTGCTTTCAGCAGTCGCACCCGGGTTGCTGCCTTTACCCACGTCTCCAACGTGCTCGGCTCTATCAATCCCGTTGCCGAAATGACCGCATTCGCCAGGGAGCGCGAGGTGATCACTCTCGTCGACGGTGCCCAGGCTCTGCCTCATGGTCCGGTCGATCTCAGCGAGGTGGGCAGCGATTTCTACGTTTTCTCCGGTCACAAAGTGTTCGGCCCCGACGGAATCGGTGTCCTCACCGGACCGCGCGATCTTCTCAACGCCTTCCCGCCCTACCAGAGCGGAGGCGACATGATCGACCGCGTCCGGGTTTCCGGCACCACCTTTCGCGAAGTTCCCGAACGCTTCGAAGCCGGCACCCCGAACATTTCAGCCACCCTCGGACTGGCTGAAGCCTTCCGCTACATGGCGGAAATTGACTGGGATGCGGCCAAAGCGCACGAGCATGCTCTCGCAGAGAAAACCGTCGAAGAACTCAAGTCACTTGGCGGCATCCGCGTCTTCGGCGAATCACCCGGCAAAGCGTCCATCGTTTCTTTCCTTTACGGCGTCGCCCACCCCCAGGACCTCGGAACGATTCTCGACACCGAGGGTATTGCCATTCGGGTCGGCCACCACTGCGCCCAGCCGCTGATGGACTATTACGAAGTTCCGGCAACCGCCCGCGCCTCCTTCGCGTTCTACAACAACGAAGCTGACGTCGAGGCTTTCATGCGCGGGATGCACAAAGTGCAGCGATTCTTCGGATAAATTAAGGGTCGCGCCAAAGCGAGCGAATCGCTTGCTTTCCCCTAGGGTTCTGGCTAGTTACCGTCCCTATTTTACCCTCCTTATGAGCGACAAGCCCCTACAAGTGTACATCGACGGCGAATTCTTCGACGAAGGCGACGCCAAGATCTCCGTATTTGACCACGGTCTGCTCTACGGTGACGGCGTCTTTGAGGGAATTCGTTTCTACAACGACCGCGTTACCTGCCTCGAAGAGCACATTTCCCGACTGTTCGACTCCGCCAAGGCGATTCACATGGAGATACCGGCGACCCACGAGGAAGTCTGCGCCATGGTCGTGGAAACGATCCGCCGCAACGACCTCCACGACGGCTACGTCCGCCTCCTGATCACCCGTGGAACCGGCGGTCTTGGACTGAGCCCTTACCGTTGCGAGAAAGCGTCCATCATCGTGATTGCCTCGACCATCTCCCTCTATCCCGAGGAGAAATACGAGCAGGGCCTTATCCTCGCGACCTGCGCGACCCGCCGCCCCACGCATGACTCCCTTTCCCCTTCCGTGAAGTCGCTGAACTACCTCAGCAACGTCATGGCCAAAGTCGAAGCTCTCGCCGCGGGCGCCGAAGAAGGCGTTATGCTCAACACCGAGGGTTATGTCGCCGAGTGCACCGGAGATAACATCTTCGTGGTGAAGGACGGCATCATCTACACGCCGACTGTCGCTTCCGGTTCCCTCAACGGAATCACCCGCCGAGTCGTCATCGATCTGGCAATCCAAGCGGGCTACGAGCTCCGCGAAGTTCAGATGAGCCGCTACGACATGTACACCGCCGATGAACTGTTCCTTACCGGAACGGCTGCCGAGGTGGTTCCCGTGGCGGAATACGACCAGCGGAAAATTGGTGAAGGCAAACCCGGCCCGGTGACCAAACAGCTCATCGCGGATTACCGAAATCTCGTAGAAACCACCGGCACGCCGATTTACTAATCGCCTTTGCTGTCGTAAACTATCAGGAAAGCAGGCGTCGGTTCTATTGGGATCGATGACTGTCTCCCCGGCCCACATGAAATGTGACCTTTGTCAGACCGAGAAAGCCACCGTGTTTTTCTCTCAGGTGGCGGATGGGAAGCTCCAGAAAGTAAATCTGTGCAAGAAATGCGCAGACGAAAAGGGAGTGACCGATCCGACTGGCTTTGCGTTGGCTGATATGCTCGAGGGAATGGGAGAGCAATCCCAGACTGAAGTTGCCACCTTGGACTCCGAAGAACTCTCCTGCCCCAGCTGCGGCTTCACGCAGTCTGACTTCAAGAAAACCGGCCGTTTTGGCTGCGCCGACTGTTACCACGTGTTCGACGAAGGGCTCGATGGCCTTCTCGAAGCGATGCACAAACACACCCAGCACGTCGGCAAAACACCTGCCTCTTTCCCCGATTTACCAGACCTCCCCGATCTTCCTGAACTGCAGGATCTCCCCGATCTTCAGGACATTACGGAATCGGATTCAACCCCCGCTCCCGCTGAAGAAACCGAACCCAGCCCGCTCGATAAATTGAGCAAACTTAAGCAGGCTCTGTCTAACTCGGTGGAAGATGAGGACTACGAAGAGGCGGCCCGCCTCCGCGACGCCATCTCCCAACTGGAATCCCAAATTGGAGATTCCTGAATCATTTTATGATCAGGCTGGCACTCCAAGTGCTGCTTGAATGAAAGGCTAATACTGTGTCGATGCGATTTTCCACCCTCCTGAAGAATCCAGCTGAATGGATGAGGACCCCGGGTCCGGAGAGTGATATTGTGATTACCAGCCGCGTTCGTCTGGCTCGCAATCTCACCGGCCATCCTTTTCCCGGCTGGGCTCGCAAGGAGGACCGGCTCACCATCATGGAGGAAGTTCGCTCGCCGCTCGAGTCCCTCGCCGAGATGAAGGATTCGTTCTCGGAGGAAATGACCAAGCTTTCCGCCATCGAGAAGCAGGTTCTCGTCGAACGCCACCTCATCAGTCGCGAGCATGCTGCCAAGGGCACCGGCTGCGGCACGGTGATGAACCGCAAGCAGACCATCAGCGTGATGATCAACGAGGAGGACCACCTCCGAATGCAGGCGATTCGCCCCGGCTTGCAGCTTCTCGCCGCCTATCGCTCCCTCGATCAGATCGACTCGACCCTCGAAGCCGATCTGCCCTATGCCTTTGATCATCAGTATGGTTACCTGACCGCCTGTCCGACCAACCTCGGCACCGGAATGCGTTCCTCAGCCATGCTGCATCTGCCCGGCCTGGTCCTCAGCGAACAGATCAACCAGACCATCCAGGGAGCTAATAAGATCGGCCTGGCCGTCCGCGGACTCTACGGGGAAGGCACCGAAGCCCTCGCCAATCTTTTCCAGATTTCGAACCAAAACACGCTCGGAACCAACGAGCAGGAAATCATCGAACACCTCAACCGGGTGATCACTCAACTCATTGAAAATGAGAAGAATGCCCGGATGAAAATCCTCGAAGATCGTCCTACGATGATGCAGGACCAAATTGGTCGTGCTTACGCCGTGCTCAAGCACGCGCACATCATCACCTCGAAAGAAGCCCTCAACCATCTTTCCATGATTCGTCTTGGCTGCGACCTCGGATTTGTCCCTGAGGAGGAGAGAGAAACCATCAACGTCCTGCTGACCGAAATTCAGCCGGCTCATCTACAAATTTCCGCCAAACGTAAATTAACCCCAGAAGAACGCGATATTTTGCGTGCTGATATCATCAGGACCAGCTTAAATCGGCTGACGCCCCCTGATTTTAGCACTATACTCACCGACAGGGAGAACGAAGACGATGAATAACTTTACCCCGAGAGCACAACAGGTCCTCGCCCTAGCCCGCAAAGAGGCCGATCGTTTCAACCACAATTATGTCGGGACTGAGCACCTGCTGCTCGGCTTGATTAAGTTGGGACAAGGCGTTGCGGTCAATGTCCTGCAAAAGATGAACCTCGACCTGGAGACGGTTCGTCTCGAAGTTGAGAAGCAGGTAGGCAACGGACCCGAAACCAAAATGGTAGGGAATATCCCCTACACTCCCCGCGTGAAGAAGGTTCTCGCACTCGCCGGCAAGGAAGCCAAGGCGCTCAACCACAGTTATGTGGGAACGGAGCACATTCTTCTCGGCCTGCTTCGCGAAGGCGACGGCGTCGCTGCCCGCGTGCTCAAGAATCTCGATGTCGACATCGAGCGCACCCGCAACGAGATCCTCCGCGAGCTTGATCCCAACTTCGCCGGCAACAACCTTGAAGACGAGGAAGGTGAATTCGAAGAAATGGGTGGCGGCCGCAAGGAAGGCAAAACACCCGCTCTCAAGGCATTCGGTCGCGATCTCACCGAGCTCGCTCAGAATGCTGAACTCGATCCGGTGATCGGACGCAGTCAGGAGATCGAGCGCGTCATTCAGATTCTCTGCCGCCGCACCAAGAACAATCCGGTTCTGATCGGTGAAGCCGGTGTCGGTAAAACCGCGATTGCCGAGGGCCTTGCCCAGGAGATCTCCTCCGGCAACGTTCCCGAATTGCTTCGTGAGAAAAAGGTCGTCACTCTCGACCTCGCTCTCATGGTGGCCGGCACCAAGTATCGTGGTCAGTTTGAAGAGCGCATCAAGGCGGTCATGGACGAGATCAAGCGGGCCAAGAACGTGATCCTTTTCATCGACGAGCTGCACACCATTGTGGGTGCCGGTTCTGCCGAAGGTGCTATGGACGCGTCCAATATCATCAAGCCGGCCCTGAGCCGGGGTGAGCTGCAGTGTATCGGCGCCACCACGATGAACGAGTATCGCAAGTTCATTGAGAAAGACGCCGCGCTTGAGCGACGCTTCCAGCAGGTCAAAGTCGAAGAGCCAAGCATCGAAGATGCGATCCTCATTCTCCAGGGACTCCGTTCCAAGTACGAGTCTCACCACAAGGCTGACTACACCAACGAAGCCATCGAAGCTTGCGTGCGTCTTTCCGCCCGTTATCTCACCGGCCGTTTCCTTCCCGACAAAGCCATCGACATTCTCGACGAAGCTGGCGCCCGCGCCCGCATCACTTCCATGACCCGCCCGCCGGAGATCAAGGACCTCGAGACTGAGATCGAAGAAATCGTCGCTGAGAAGGAGGCCGCGATCAAAGACCAGGACTTCGAGAACGCTGCCGCTCTCCGCGACAAGGAGAAGAACAAGCGCCAGGAAATGGAGGACATCCTCGAAGAATGGCGTGCCAGCAACGAAGAGAAGATTATCGAGGTCAACGAAGACGACATCATGTCCGTCGTTGCCAAGTGGACCGGCGTTCCCCTTCAGCGCATGGAGGAGAAAGAAGCCGAGAAGCTCCTCAAGATGGAGGACGAGCTCAAGGGCCGTGTCATCGGCCAGGACGAAGCTGTCACCGCTATCTCCAAGGCCCTGCGCCGCAGCCGCGCCGACCTCAAAGATCCGCGTCGCCCGATCGGTTCCTTTGTTTTCCTCGGACCTACCGGTGTGGGTAAAACCTACCTCGCCCGCAACCTGGCTGAGTTCATGTTCGGCGATCCGGACGCTCTCATCCAGATCGACATGTCCGAGTACATGGAGAAATTCACCAGCAGCCGGTTGATTGGTTCGCCTCCCGGTTATGTGGGATACGAAGAGGGTGGTCAGCTTTCCGAAGCGGTGCGCCGTCGCCCCTATTCCGTTGTTCTCTTCGACGAAATCGAAAAGGCTCACCCTGACGTGATGAATCTGCTTCTCCAGATCCTGGAGGAAGGCATGATCACTGACAGCCTCGGCCGCAAGATCGATTTCCGGAACACCATCATCATCCTGACTTCCAACGTTGGTGCCGACGTCATCAAGCGCCAGATCACCGTAGGATTTGGTTCCATGGGACAAGGTGAAGACGGCGACTACGACAACATGCGCGAGAAGATTCTCGACCGCGCCAAGGAAGCGTTTAAGCCGGAGTTCCTCAACCGTCTCGACGAGAAGATCGTGTTCCACGTGCTTGAGAAAGACGACCTCACCAAGATCGTCGATCTCGAGATCGACACCGTGCTCAAGCGCCTCGCTGAGAAGGACATCCTCCTCAAGCTCGACAAGAAGGCCAAGGACTTCCTTATCGAGGAAGGCTACGACCCGAACTACGGAGCCCGCCCCATGCGCCGGACCGTGGAACGCCACATCGAAGATCCGCTCGCTGAGCACCTCCTTCGAGGCGACATCTCCCCCGGTCAGCTCGTCAAGGTATCCCACAAGAAGAAAGAGAAGTATCTCTCCTTCAAAGCGGAAGACATCGACGACGGCGACAAGGATCCGGTCGAACCCGTCAGCTCAGTCGAAGGCTGACAACCTGATCAGTTGGTAAGTTGATAAGCCGTTCAGGCTGACAAACCCATTTCAAAAAAGGCCGGGGCAAATCGCTCCGGTCTTTTTTGTGCCGCTTCACATATCCGAGAGCAGCTTTCGATTCTTCAGCACGTAGCTGACGCCCGACCATAGCGTCAGGATCAGGCTGGCCCAGTTCAAGACCATACCGAGGTATTCCGGCCCGAGGTAGAACGCATCGAACATGGGATGCAGAAACCGGAACAAGGCTTCTTCAGAAGCGAGGTAGAGGAGAAAGTAGATGATCGTCACGATCTGAATGGTCGTCTTGTATTTGCCGAGGTTTTCCGCCGCGAGCACCACCCCTTCAGCAGAAGCGAGCAGTCGCAGACCGGTGACCATGAATTCACGAGCCAGGATCACGACCACCATCCAGGCAGGAATCAGCTCAAGGCGAGTCAGCAGGACAAAGCCGGCACACATCAATACCTTGTCAGCAAGCGGGTCCATCAGCTTGCCAAAATTGGTGACCAGGTTGTTTTTCCGCGCCAGGTAACCGTCGAGAAAATCTGTGATCGCCGCGAGGGAAAAAACAAGCAACGCACCTGTCTTCGCGAAGGGAACACCTTCGAGAGACAACAGCGCCACAAAGACAAAAGTAAGGATCAGTCGGGCGACCGTGAGCTGATTGGGCACGTTCATATCACAGGTTACGACAATCCTAGCCTGCCGATACGCAACGGGCAATCAAAGGAAGGAGACAATTTCGACGACGTTGTCGAAATGGTTCAGAATCGACCCAGTGGACGGATCTCGCGAACGCCGCGATCATTGGCAGCGGGTTTGGGAGCCGGGGCGCTCGTTTCGGCCTTTTTTGCCACGGCTTCTTCCGGCTCCGGCTGAATTAACTCGGTCATGTCAGGCTCTTCAATTCTACCGGAATAGGCCTGAGACTCTGCCAACGCCTCACGCGCCGGCGGCAGTTGCGCCGCTGTTGACCGGGTGGCTTCGACGAACTCGGCTGCTCCCATTTCCTCGAGGGGAAACGCTTGAACTGTTTCCATTTCCTGCCCCGGAAAACCGGGAATCGTCTCGGGGATCTCCGGACCGCTCGGCCCGGTTTCAACTCCCGGCCCGGTTTCTACGATCTCGGGGATGGCACTCTCCACCAATTCCTCCACATTGATCTCAGCGAGGAAACCCATCGCGGATTTCTCCAGCGGAGCCATGGAGCCAATCACTGCCACATGGATGAGCGTGACAAAGACCAGGAGAACAGCAGTCTGAAACGTAATTTTCATGGATAGGTAGTCAGCTAGTGAGCCCGGGCACCGGCCTGTCGCGCAATGGGGTTGATCTGGATTTCATCCAGGTTCAAAGGTTCAGAAGGCCCGCTCAGCAATCGCTCACGGATGGAGTGATATTGCTTCTTTCCACCCGTCCCCGAAGACTCATCGTCATCGCTGTCATGGGCTCCTTCTACATAGGAACTCCTCTCTGCATTCGCCGAATGCGCGCAGAATTTCCCTTCAAAGAGTTTAACCAGGTCGTCATGGAAGCGCCTCAACTCCTGCTTTCGACCTCGAAGAATCATGGCAAACGCACTCCGTGCTATAATCGCAGGTGTCGCAACCATCAGTGCCACCATGACAAATCCAAGCGAACTGCCCAGGATCGGCAGAACCTCACTTGCCTCGCGTGCTCCGTCCAATCCAGACATCAAGGTCCAGACGAATCCGATCAATCCCAAGAGAATGGAAGCAATACCAATAAAGCGAAACCCCGCCATACCTTGATCCAAGCGAATCTGCGCCTCCCGAAAGCCGGTCCGAAAAGCGTAGCGGAGGGAGCGGGCCTGCGTTTCATTCAGTGGCGCGGCCTCTTTCACCATTTCAACCAGCCCCTCACACCGCTCACGGAATCCGAGCAACTGGAAGACCGTCTCCCTAGCCCCTGAAACGTATATTTGATAATGGCCTGAACCATCAATCTTCCAACCATCCTCAAAAACTTCCAGAGTAGCTCGAGAAGCTCTGAGCTTCTTACCGAACCGAAGGTCCCTTATGCGCGTCCCACGCAGATTGAGCCCTTTCGAAATAATCATGACCCAACTGACTATCGAAAGCATAAACAGCAGCCACATCGCGACCTTGCCCGGAAAGACCGGTTGATCGAGCGCCGATTGAACGCTTCCAACCAGGGAAAGGGAAAAGAGTAATCCGGACATAGGGGGGAAATTTATTTAATTCTTATAAAATATCAGATTAATTTAAAAAAACAAGCCATCTCGCGGAGGATTCCGTCGTTTTCACGAAAGGAATTTTACACCCCTCCAAAAACGGATTCTATTTATAATCGATTTCACCGTTCGGTGACCACATTCTCTATCACGGCTGAGCGCCGTATTTCTTTCACAAAATCTGCACTGTTATGTTTACCACCCTGTTTCTTGTCCTCGTTTTTCTCGGGATCATTCTCGTCCCGATCCTGATTGCTATCGGGATCTACAACAGTCTCGTCAGCCACCGGAACCGCTACAAAAACGCGTTTGCTCAGATCGATGTTCAATTGAAGCGACGCTACGATCTCATCCCCAATCTCGTTGAGACAGCCAAGGGCTACATGAAGCACGAGCGGGAAACGCTCGAAGCCGTCATCCAGGCCCGCAACGCAGCCACCACTGCGCGTGAACATGCCGTCGCCGACCCGGGCAGCGCCGCTGCCATGTCAGAGCTCTCCAACGCGGAGTCCGGACTGGGCGGAGTCCTGGGCCGCCTCTTTGCTCTCTCCGAAGGTTACCCCGAGCTACGCAGCAACGAAAACATGCTTCAATTGCAGGAGGAACTGACCTCCACTGAATCAAAGGTTGCCTTCGCCCGACAGGCCTACAACGACGCGGTAATGCACTTCAACAATAAGCTGGAAATGTTTCCTTCTAACATCGTTGCTAACATTTTTAAGTTTGTTCCGGCAACCATGTTCGAAGTATCCGACGATTCCGAGCGTGAGGCCGTCAAAGTCGAATTCTAACCAGCGAAGAAGCCACGCTCCCGCGATACCGGTAGCAACCTCCCCTGAATGGATTTCTTCGAACACCAGGAGCAGGCCCGTCGGAGAACCGGCCTACTCATTTTTTATTTCATCCTGGCGTTACTGGGCATCATCGGTGCCACCTATACGCTCGTTATCGGGATCCTGATTTTCGCCGGGGAGAACGAGGGCGGAGAATTCATACGACCCGGAGTTCTTGCCGCCACGGCGGGGGCTACCTGCCTCGTCGTTTTCCTCGCTTCAGCCTTCAAATCACTCCAGCTTTCCGGAGGCGGCGGAACCGTGGCAAGGGAACTGGGAGGTCGCGAAGTCGACGCCAACACCACTGACTTTCACGAGCGACGATTGCTCAACGTGATCGAAGAAATGGCGATTGCCTCGGGCGTTCCCGTCCCCGCCGTTTACGTGATGGATCGCGAGTCTTCCATCAATGCTTTCGCGGCAGGGCGCACCACCAGTGATGCCGCCATCGGTGTCACTCGCGGATGCATGACGCAGCTCACCCGGGACGAACTGCAGGGCGTCATTGCTCACGAGTTCTCCCACATTTTGAACGGAGACATGCGGCTCAACATCCGCCTCATGGGCATGCTCTTCGGCATCCTCTTTCTCGCACTCATGGGCGAGATCCTGATGCGCAGCACCTTCTACACAAGCCACTCTTCCCGCCGGGAGGGAGGCAACATCGGAATCGTCATGCTGATCGCCGGCCTCGGGCTGATGCTGATTGGTTTTGTCGGCAGCTTTTTTGCGCGTCTCATCAAGGCCTCTATTTCCCGGCAGCGGGAATTTCTCGCAGATGCCTCAGCCGTTCAATTCACCCGGAATCCTGACGGCCTTGCCGGCGCTCTCAAAAAGATCGGCGGACTGACAGAAGGCTCAGCGATTGCCCACCCCATGGCAAAAGACGCCAGCCACCTGTTCTTCAGCAACGCGCTGAACTCGGAACTGCTCGCTACCCACCCGCCGCTCCAAGAGCGGATCAAACGCCTGCTACCGCACTGGGAGGGCAAATACGATCGCGTCGACCTGCCGCCCATCGTTGATTCCGATTCCCGGAAACCGCAGGCTGAAGCTGTCAGTGGCTTCAGTCAGGGTGCCGGTTCGACCACCCGGCTGACCGAAGCGGAAGCCCTCGAGAGTTTCCGCTCTCTTCACCCGGAGCAGGTGGACCTGGGCAATACCGTCCACGCCGCGATTCCGGAACGCTGGCAGGATCTCTGCCGCAACTCTGCCGGGGCCCAGGCCATCGTGTTTTCCCTGCTGCTGGCCCAGGATCAAAAAACTCGCGCGGCTGAACTGAAGCTTCTGAGACAGTCTTTCGATCAGCACAGTGTCGATATCATCAACGAACTCGCCGACGAAGTGGTGGAAATTCATTCCACTCTCAAGCTGAGCCTCATCGATCTCGCCATCCCCTCCCTGCGCCACCTCTCCGCGGGCGAATATGATCGCTTCCGTAAGTTGACCCACGAACTCATCGCCAGTGACCGGCAAGTCGACTTGTTTGAGTTTGCCCTGCTCCAGGTGGTGACGCGCCACCTCGATACTTCCTTCGGCCGCCGGCGTCCGCCACGGATCAAATACAACACCTTTCGCCGTCTCACTGATGATGCCGGCGTCCTGCTCTCCACCCTCGCGGCCCTTGGTCATCCGGACAGCTCGGAACAGGCACATTCGGCCTTCCAGGCCGCCGCTGACGCCCTCAGGGAGGCCACCGGATTCAGTGTCATCCACAAATCCGGTGAAGAGTGCGGCCTCGAAGCGATTGAGGCTTCGCTCAAGCAATTCGAGCATTCCAGCCCGATTGTGAAACGGCAACTCATCGAGGCCTGCACTCGCAGTGTCCTCATGGACGGCGGAGTTTCCTCCCGCGAGGCCGAACTGATTCGGGCCATTTCAGATGCGATCGGCTGCCCGATTCCGCCCTTTGTTCGTACGGCTCCGCTGGTTTAACTAGCACTACAGCAAATCCCGGCAACAATATCGTGACGAACCTAATTCGCCGTCCCCGTCATTCGTCCTTAGGATAACAGGGTTTTTCAGTTTTTCTCTCAGTTAGACGAAAGACGTTCCTCTACGGCCGCGTATTTTGTTTACTGAAAGGACGAAGCTATTCGTCAAACCCCAACACAAACACCAGGAGGACCACTTAATTCTATGAAACCGCCCAAATCTCTGCACCTGCTGCTGTACACCATTCTCGCTATTGTCGGCAGCCTGACGCTTCAGCTCACCGCCCAGGACAATGAAGCTCTCACCTTCGAAAAATACCCCTACC
>JABSSQ010000004.1 GCA_013213905.1 Verrucomicrobiales bacterium
CGGGAAGCCGATGCTGTGAATTTCAGCATCGCCTTTTTGTCGGTAGGGGAAACCAGCCTCTGGCATTGTGGCACTCGAGAGTTTCTCCGGGGCCATAGGAAGATTCAGGGGAGCCAGTTGTTTGGCACAGGCTCATCGAGAATGCGTTGGGGCGGCATTGGAGAGGCAATAGTTAGTCGCAGGACCGGTCACTGGTTTTATCTTATAATTCAGCTGGCAGGGGACTCGGGACACAAAAAAGGCTCTTCCATGAGGAAGAGCCTTTCATGGGTCTCAGATCTCTGAGAAAGCTTGTCAGCTGATATCAGCCTCCTTCGGTGCCTTTGTGGCCAAGGATCTTCACCGTGCGATTGAGCTGATCGTATTCGATTGGCTTCTTAATCACGGTGACGGGGCCGCTGGAGAGGATCTTGGTGAGAATCTCGCTGTCGGGGTAACCGGTGATGATCACAATAGGAAGGTCAGGGTAGAGGCCTTTGAGCTTGGCGTAGAGCTCATCTCCGGGAATGTCCGGAAGCTTGAGGTCAAGGAACACCAGATCAAAACGCTGCTTCTCGGCATAGCTGAGCGCCTCAGCGCCGCTTCCGACGACAATGCGTCCGAATCCGGCTTTCTTGAGGAATTGCTTGAAAAGCGTCTGCAGGGCAGGGTCATCATCGACCACAAGCACAGTGGGTTGGCCGCCCTCATCGGTCTTGAGGATGTCCCGGTCGAGAAGGCTGCGCTTAATACGCCAGCGTCCGCCAATTTGAATTGCGGGAAGCTGGCCGCGCTGGACAAGGTAGTAAACCGTCGGGAGAGGGATTCGCAGGTACTCTGCGGTCTCCTTAACAGTCATCAGTTCAGGTGGTTCTTCGTCTGCCATGAGTCTTGGGTCGAATTTCTGTATTGGCACCAGAGGAATCGGGGAGTTTTCGCGCTTTCAGAGCTTAGATAAAAACCACAATTCCAGTATTTAGTGGTGCCGGATCTAATAATTGTGGCCAGTTTCAGTATAATGACAAGTAATAAATGAGAAATATTTTCAATTTTGAGAGTCTTTCGTGAGATCTTGCAGGGCTAAAGGCATTGGAAATGACCATAGACAGCCGAAATGATGAAATTTTTGGTAGTGGTTCGGCTACCCGTAAGGGGTGAAAAGGCAGCAATGCTTAGGAATTCTTAAGGATACTGGGCTTGAGCGGAGGATCTTACAAGGGGTGTGTTTACCATGCGACGTCGAAACCGTCGGAATCATCTGCTGGAATATTGACGAGTGTGGACTATGAATCCCCATGAGTCTTCTCGATGCCATTCTCCTGGGGCTGGTCCAGGGCCTGACAGAGTTCCTGCCGGTGTCCTCATCGGGACATCTGGTATTGTCCCAGAAGCTGCTTGGAGTCGATGACCAGGGAGTGACCTTTGAGGTAATGGTCCACTTCGGGACCCTTTTGTCAGTGGTGATCTATTTCTGGAAGCAGTTGTGGAACATGCTTCTGAGCATTCTTCCTCCTTTTCGTGAAGACCTGGCCAAGGAGCGCAAAATGATCCTGTTTCTGGCAATTGCGAGTGTCCCGGCTGCTATCGTCGGCTTTTCACCGCTCAAGGACGTTTTTGAAGGGACTTACGAAAGGCCAGCGGTGGTGGGCCTGTTGCTGATGCTGACAGGAGGCATTCTTTTTCTTCCCCGCCTGATTGCCAAACGACAGAAGGATCCTACGGATATGGGGTTCAAATCCGCTCTGATAATGGGAATTGGACAGGCTTTCGCGATATTGCCGGGCATTTCCCGATCCGGCTCCACGATTGTCTCCGGCATGATGGTTGGGGCGAAATCCTCAGCAGCGGCGGAGTTTTCATTTCTCATGGCGATTCCGGCGATCGCCGCTGCTGCATTTCTTGAATTGGGGCATTTGCCCAGAGAGGGCGGGCAGTTGACGATCTACATCGCAGGCACCGCTGTGGCGTTTCTCTCCGGGCTCATTGCGATTTACACGGTCCTCGCTGCGATACGGCGCGGTAAATTTGAATATTTTGGTATCTATTGTCTGATTGCCGGATTGATCGCTTTTCTGTATTTTCAGTTTATCGGAGCCTAATTTTCCCCCGTGTTGAACCGTCAGGGAGTTCGTTAACCTGAATTGGTGCCTTCTCGATCGTGTTTCCTCGTAGTACATCGTCTTCTGCCTTTGTTGCGGTTTTTCTTGTTGGTGTTGCCTTTTGGGCAACAGTCGGCCTGGAATCGCTACAGGCGCAGTCCTACACATCAGCCCGTCTCGCCGACGGGTTTGACTTTCCGGTCGGCAAACCTGACGCTTACGGGTATTACGTTTACCGCGGATTCACGCAGTATGGGCACCTTGGCGAAGACTGGAACGGGAACGGCGGCGGTAACAGTGATGAGGGCGACCCGATTTACTCCATCGCCAACGGGATCGTCGTCTTTTCGGAGGACTACAAACGGGGCTGGGGCAACGTGGTCATCATTCGTCACGCCTACCGGGGCAAGTCGGGCCAGATTGAATTTGTGGATTCGCTCTACGGCCACCTCAAGGTGCGGTCGGTCAAATTGGGGCAACAAGTGACACGTGGGCAGGTCGTCGGAACGATGGGGCGGGGACCTTACCGGATGTATGCAGCACACCTCCATTTCGAAATCCGCAAGGATCTGCGCGTGGGCATGCGGCGGGATCTCTATCCGAAGACTTACACGACCTATCACAGCCCGAGGACGTTCATCAATGCTCACCGTCGCCTCAGGCTGGAGAACAGACTCGTCCGTATTCCGATCAACACGTTCCTCAAGAGTAATCCCAACAAGGTCTTTACCGAAGCAATCGATCTGCCTGAAATGACCAGCGGGACCACGGTGAGGCCCGAGGTGCCCGATGAAGTCGGCGAGGTAATCGCAGCTGAGGCTGACGTGAAGGCAGCGACACCGGAGAAGACAAAGTCGTTTTTCGACAAGTTGTTCGGCAATTAGGGGGCTTTGGCTGAACGGCGCAGTTCCTCCGCCCACTGATAGGCGGCTTGCTTCATCTTTTGAAAGGTCTCCGGAGACTGTTCCTTGAGGTCCTTTTCTTCGTGAGGATCGTTGGCTAGATTGAAAAGGAACTCTCCATCGACGGGACTGTTCAGGTATTTGAACGGCCCATCGCGATAGGCGAGCCAGGACTTGCGATCCAGTTCAGCGTGCGCGCCCGTTTGCCAAAGCAGCTTTCTATCGTTGTCTACTTCGGCTTCTGAATCGAGGGCTGGAACAAAAGTTCCTCCATCGAGTGGCCAATTGCCGGGAACGGGAATTTCAGCGAGCTGGCAGAATCCAAGGAACAGATCGAGAGAGGTGAGTAGTGCGTCAGACTCCTGACCTGCTTTAATCCCGGCTGGCCAGCGCATCAGGCAAGGAACTCGAAGTCCGCCTTCGAAGAGGGTGGCTTTGTCGCCGCGCAGAGGCAGATTGCTGCCGCCGTAGGTGGGATCGCCGCCGTGATCAGTGAGAAAGATGACGAGGGTGTTTTCATCGAGACCGTTCGTCTCAAGAGATTCGAGAACCTTTCCTACTCCGTCATCCAGGCTGACTGTCATGGCGGCAAACTCGCGGCGGATCTTGTCTTCAATGAATTCGACGCGCTTGAGATCAGCGGCCTGTGGTTGCATCAGATTGACCGGCGCTTTGTCGGAGGGGCTGTAGCCTTTGCCAAAGTGCGGTGCGTTATAGGCGAGGTAGAGGAAAAAGGGTTCGTCTTTCTGCTTGGCCCGCTCATCGAGATAGGCGGTCGATTCCTCAGTGATGAGCTCGGTCGCATAGCCGTTTTCGCTGACGAGCTCAGACTGATGATACCAGTCCGGAATGATCCCGTAGGTCATCGTGAAGAAGTCGATACAGCCTCCAGTGTGACCGATGAAGGTGTTAAAGCCATGATGATGGGGAAGCATGGTCTCGTCGCCATGGCCGAGGTGCCATTTGCCGATCAATGCGGTGTCGTAATCACCCTTGTCGCGAAGCACTTCTGCGATGGTAGTTTCATGAGGCTGAATGCCGGTGCCCCTGTGCTCATCAGCCATGAACATCAGCGCGCCGAGGAGCTGGTGCTGAGAGCGAATCGGATTGCGTCCGGTCAGGAGGCCGAAGCGGGAAGGGGTGCAGATGGACGAGGCGGAGTAGAAGTTGTTGAACTGGATACCCTCGGCGCCAATGCGGTCGATGTTCGGGGTGGGGATTTCGGAGCCGTAGCAGCCCACATCGTTGATGCCCTGGTCATCCGTGAAGATGAGAATGATGTTAGGTCGATCAGCGGCACTGGCAATGCACGAAAGCAGTGCGGAGAAAAATAGAGTTCGAAAAGCGGGCATTGAATCAGGATAAGTTGTAGGCGGGGCACCGGCCGGAAGATTGGCATCTTCCGCTACATGCTGATGGGGTAGCGGAAGATGCCAAAGTTCCGACCATAGCGTGATCAGAAAAGCAGCTGCTTTCTTCTGTCACAAATCTACGTGACCTGACACGAAAAAAGGCTCGCCTACATGCGTATATGGCGAGCCCTTATCGGAAAGTCTAGGCGATGCAGATCAGTTGCCGCGCTTCTTCGCGAGGAAGTATTCGACCGAGTCGACCAGGGCGCGCCAGCTGGCCTGAATGATGTTGTAGCTGACACCGACGGTTCCCCATTGTTCCTGACCGTCGCTGCTGAGAATCAGGACGCGAGTTTTGGCTCCTGTGCCCATGTGGCTGTCGATGATGCGGACTTTGTAGTCCTCGAGTTCCATTTCATCGATCTCAGGATAGGTGGGGCGCAGGGCTTTGCGCAGAGCGCCATCGAGAGCGTTGACCGGGCCGTCACCTTCGGCGACGCGGTATTCCTCGGTGCCTTCGACATCCAGCTTCACGGTAGCTGAGCAGGTCTGGTAGTCGCGCTCACCGTCGCGGCGGAAGGTGCAGTGGTATTCCTTGAGGTCGAAGAAACGCTTGTAGGTGTCGAGGTGATGACGAATGAGAAGCTCAAAGGTGGCTTCAGCCGCTTCGAACTCGTAGCCTTGCTCTTCTTTCTCTTTCAGGTCCTGAAGAATAGCCATGGCTTCAGGGCTGCCTTTCTCAACGGGCAGTCCCAGCTCCTCAGCTTTCATGAGCACGTTGGACTGACCGGACAGTTCAGATACGAGAATTCGCTGACGGTTTCCAACGGTCTTGGGTTCGATGTGTTCGAAGCTGTGAGCCACTTTCTGCACCGCGTTGACGTGCATGCCGCCTTTGTGAGCAAACGCGGTCGCTCCCACATAGGGAGCGCGAATGTTGTGAGAGCAGTTGGCGAGATCGTCAACAAAGTGCGCGAGGTGAGTCAGGCGGCTCACGTCTTTGATGACCGGGCGATCCATCTTCAGCTGCAGGTTCGGGATCACGGTGGTGAGGTTGCAGTTGCCGACGCGTTCGCCGTAACCGTTAACCGTCCCCTGAACCTGGGTGGCGCCAGCATGAACGGACGCGAGAGCATTGGCGACAGCGACGCCGGTGTCGTCGTGAGTGTGAATGCCGACAGGGATTCCGATTTCGCGCATTACGACAGCAGTGATCTCTTCAACCTCGTGGGGCATGGTGCCGCCGTTGGTGTCACAGAGAACGGCCCAGTCGGCGCCGCCTTCCTTGGCTGCCATCAGGGTGGCGAGGGCGTGCCCGGGAGAATCCTTATAACCGTCGAAAAAATGTTCCGCATCGTAGATGACTTCACGGCCATTCTCCTTGAGGTAGCGAGTGGTGTCGCGAATCATGGCCTGGTTCTCCTCTTCGGTTGTCCCGAGTACCTCGGTGACATGGAGGCGCCAGCTTTTTCCGAAAAAGGTGATCGCCGGGGTCTTCGCATCGAGTAGCAGCTTGACCTGTGGATCGTCCTCGACCGGCATGTTCTTGCGGCGAGTGCTGCCAAAGGCGGCGATCTTCGCATTTTTCCAATCCAGATCAGCGGCCTGTTCAAAAAAGGAGACGTCTTTGGGGTTGGAGCCGGGCCAACCGCCTTCGATGTAGTGCATCCCGAATTCGTCGAGTTCCTGGGCGATTCGAATCTTATCCAGTGAGCTGAAATTCACACCTTCGCCCTGGGTGCCGTCGCGCAGGGTGGTGTCGTAGAGTTTCACTTCTGGATGTTCGCTCATGGTGAGGTTCAACAGGGTTAGGTCAAAGAGTCAACAGGGTTCAGTCGAGTGCACAAGTCCTGGAATTGGGGTGATCCCGATTCGGTTGGCTCTTAGCAGGAAAGCAGGAGTAAATTAGACCGATTCGCAATCACCTGGCGGGTTCAGCCAATCATGATTGCGGTAATAATAATGGAGCTGAAGGCGTCGCTTTCCGTTCCCATGCTTGCTCAGGATAATGCAGGCTAAAGCGAACGCAACGCCTTATTGTCCGCTACAGGGCTCAGGTAGGGCGCTTGCCGGCAAGCTCGCAGAGGCGCTTTTTCAGCTCTTCGAGACCGTCTCCGTTTTCGGCGGAGATGGGAAACACCTCCTGCCGCGGAAAGCGGGTTTTGAGTGCCTCGAGATACATGTTGGATTCCTCGAGGTCGATTTTGTTTGCCACAATCAACCAGGGGCGCTCGCCCAGTTCCTCGTCGTAAAGGCGGAGTTCCTTTCGCAGGATCTGGATATCGGAAATGGGATCGCGCTGATCGACGGCGGCGGTGTCGACGACAAAGAGGAAGGTCGAGCAACGGCTGATGTGGCGCAGGAAATCGTGTCCCAGGCCGACATTGGCGTGGGCGCCTTCGATAAGCCCGGGAATGTCAGCAATCGTGGTGCGGTAAAAACCGGGGAAGTCGACCACGCCGACCATCGGCTTCAAGGTGGTGAAGGGGTAAGCGGCAACCTTCGGGGTGGCATTGGAAAGCGCGGTCAGGAGCGTGGACTTTCCGGCATTGGGAAATCCAACCAGCCCGATATCAGCGATGCGGCGCAGCTCGAGGTAAAACCAGTCATCTTCTCCCCGTTCACCCATGGTGAATTCGATGGGAGCCTGGTTCGTATCGGTGCGGTAGTTCCAGTTGCCCTTGCCACCGATACCGCCTTGGCACAGAGTGAACTTCTGTCCGATCTCAGTCAGGTCGGCGATCCTTTCGCCAAACGGGTGGGCTTCTTCTTCTTCTTGTTCTTCCTCCTCGAACTCAATATTCTCGGCTTCCTCGCCTTCGACGAAGAACTCGCTACCGCTATCATCCTCGGCGAGTTCGCCTTCAGGAGCGCCTTCTTCAGCCAACTCATTTTCGGCGTCCTCTTCCTCACTCTCAGGCATGCTGCGATCCATCAGGACCATTTGGCCTTCTTCATCCTCAATGAACTCTCCGGCCCAGTCGGCCTTGGAGAGATCAGGTTCCTCGAAATCGTCGTCCTTCTTCTTCGGCTGATTAGGCTCTGAGCGGTATACGATGGTGCCGGGAGGGACTTTTAGAATGAGATTCTTGCCTGATTTCCCGGTTTTTCGCTGTCCCTGGCCATGCATGCCACGCTCCGCCTTGTAGTTCGGGCGGAAGAAGAAGGCTTTGAGGTTGTCGGTGTGGTGGTCGACCTGGAGAATCACGTCGCCGCCGCGACCGCCGTCACCTCCGTCCGGGCCTCCTTTTGGCTCAAATTTCTCGCGTCGGAAGCTGGAGCATCCGTGACCGCCGTCGCCGGCTTTCGCGTGGATTTTGATGTGGTCGACAAACATGGAGACAGCTGGGCTGGAAATAAAGGGGCCGGGCGAGGCCTGACCGAAATACTTGCGGCAACCCATAGCACGGAAATGGGTCGAATGAAATCCTGATGAAGACAGGAGGGGGGTGAATTGGTCAGTTTTTCACGAGTTATTCACAGACTTGTTCTTCGAGTTATTCACATTGGAAGAGGGGAATGTGAATAAAATCAAGAAGCAGAAGTGACGGAGGAATAATTAGTTTCATGGGAAACTAAAATGCTGATGTTGAATGACTTAGAACAAATTGTATGAAATTGATTTGCCTCAACAATCAGGCTTAAACGATTGAATATAAATGGGTTAGATTAATTGTTGGTTTGCTAGTTTGTTGACGCGAGGCGATTATTTCAATTCGAGCAATAAATGTGTCGGTTTCATGCCGGATTCTTGATCGGGTTTGTCGGGAATCAGCACTTTTTCACAGTTTTTCGGAAGAATCCGGCGTCGGAAAGAGTTATTCACAGGGTTATTCACAGGCGCTTTCTGCGATGTGAATAATTGGGTATTCCAACAGGTCGGCCATTTTGTAATTGCCTGTCACCGGGGCCTGAGAGAACATCCTTCCACACCGCTTTCATGGATCCCACGGAGACCGAAGAATCTGACAAACCGGAGAAGAATTACCCGACGCCATTTCAGAAGAGGACTCTCTGGAGTGCCATCACCGCATCTTGCATCGTTCTGATTGGAGCGATTGGCGTGGGATTCATTTTGCTGACTGGCTACGTCCTGAGTTTCCTGCAGGTCGTGCTCGTGCCGATCGCTGTGGCCGGCATCATCGCCTACCTCCTCGAGCCGGTTGTGAAATGGCTTACCTCGAAGGGATGGCCGGAGGGGAGGTCCATGATGGTGGTTTTTGTCGGCTTCCTGATTTCGATCACTCTTCTGGTCCTCGCTGTCGTGCTTCCCGTGGCCGGACAGGCAGAAGAAGCCATCGGGAAATGGGGATCGATTCAAACCAGCGTTACCGAAAAGGTCAAAGATACGGTGGGATCGGCGCAGGAGTATGTGGGGACCGGGATAGCCGCAGAATATTATCAGAAAGGTATCGATTGGCTCGGCAAAGAAGCTCCCAGCAAGGTGAACGAAATTGGCGCCTGGCTATGGAGTCGCGTGAGCGGTGTGTTCGGTTTCTTTGGATACATGCTGGGCTTGCTGATGGTACCCATCTATCTCTTCTTCTTCCTCAAAGAAGGTCGCAACATCTCACAGCGCTGGTCGGATTATGTGCCGTTGAGGGAATCCGAGTTTAAAGACGAGGTCGTCGGAACGCTGACCGAGATCAACGGTTACCTCATTTCATTCTTCCGCGGCCAGATGGTGGTGAGCCTGATTGACGGGGCCTTGGTGGCCATCGCGCTTTCAATCATGGGACTCCCGTATGCGCTCCTGATCGGAGCTTTCCTGGCAATTCTCGGTCTCATTCCCTACATCGGAAATGTCATGGTGATGATACCGGCGCTGATTATCGCCATCGCCCACTTTGGAGCGACCGAGACCGGGACCGTGATAGGCGACGAAATGCCCGTCGACGGTCAGGTGGCAAAGATCGAGTATGTGAATGAGAAAGGGGAGAAGCAGGTGGTTTCGAAGGTCGTTAAAAAGGTTTTCGATGACGGTGCCCGCGCGGAAGTTCGAGTCAATGCGTGGAACTGGCTCTCAAACGTTTGGGCTTATCCGGTGATCGTCCTGGCGATCTTTATTATTCTCCAGCAAATCAACGGGCTGGTGACAGCACCGAAGATTGTCGGAGACTCGGTGGGGCTTCATCCTTTGACGGTGATTTTCTCCATGCTCTTCTGGTCTCTGCTTCTGGGCGGATTACTCGGTGCTCTTCTGGCGGTCCCTCTGACCGCCTCAGTGAAGGTTCTTTTCATGCGTTATATCTGGCAGCGACGCCTCGAACCCGCGGTCGAGAAGAAGCTGACCCAGGCTGAAGACGGGCGGGACGGTGAGGTAACTGAAGATCTTGCTCCGGCTTAAGTTTGGGAGCTTGCACGAGGCCAAATCTGCTTCATTCTATCGGCCAGCCTGATGCACAACGTCGACACCAATAAACTCGCTGAAGAGATTAACCGCCAGGGAACCTGGGTGAAGGCCGTGAGGTCCGAAATGGGCAAAGTGGTCGTGGGACAGGATCAACTGGTCGATCGCCTCCTGATTGGCCTGCTCACCAATGGCCACGTGCTGCTCGAAGGGGTTCCCGGATTAGCAAAAACGCTGACAGTGAACTCACTGGCCGGTGCCCTGGCAGCGGAGTTCCAACGCATCCAGTTTACTCCTGACCTGTTGCCGGCCGACTTGTTGGGGACCCTGATCTTCAATCCCCAGACCAATGAGTTTTCTCCCAAGCTCGGTCCTGTATTTTCCAACCTGATCCTCGCCGACGAGATCAACCGGGCTCCTGCCAAGGTGCAAAGTGCGTTGCTCGAGGCGATGCAGGAGCGACAGGTGACGATCGGGGATACGACCTACAAGCTGCCCGACCCTTTCCTGGTGCTTGCGACCCAGAACCCGATTGATCAGGAGGGAACCTACCAGCTTCCAGAAGCGCAACTGGACCGTTTCCTGGTCAAGGTGCTGGTCGATTATCCCTCGGTCGATGAGGAGCGTGCCATTCTCGACCGAATGGCGACTTCTTCGGCCAAGACCACAACGACTGCCGTAGTCGATCCCAAGACGGTGATCGCAAGCCGCAAGCTGGTGAATTACGTCTATGTCGACGACGGGGTGAAGGACTACATCGTCAGCCTCATCCACGCGACAAGGCAGCCGGGTGAAATTGATCCGGGCCTGGGTCCGCTGGTTCGTGCCGGTGCCTCTCCGCGCGGAACCATCAACCTCACGCTTGCCGCCAAGGCAGCCGCCTTCCTCCAGGGGCGGGGCTACGTCGTACCGCAGGATGTGAAGGATCTTGCTCACGATGTGCTGCGTCACCGGATTCTCCTGAGTTACGAAGCGGAAGCCGAGGAGATCACGAGCGAGGAAATCATCGGAGCGATCCTCGATCGGATTCCGGTTCCGTAGAAATGTGATTCGAGCAATCCGACTTGGCGCAAGTTCGTGGAATGGGTTATGGTTGGCGGCTGCGTCCCGCAACCTCCCCCTCATCTATGAAGAGTGCGACCCGCTATCTTGTCATTTCGCTGGCTGCTATCATTGTTGTCATTGTCCTGGTGTTCTGGAAGCGGGCAGATCGCGAAGCGGCGATTGAGGAATTGCAGATGCGATTCAATGCCCAGGTCGTTCTCGGGGAAGAGGAATTCTATGTCGGCTGCGATGGAGAGGCTCTCGTCGACCTGGTCGACTTTTCTGCCCTGATTAAGCGAGTCGGTGAACCCGCGATTGTCGACCTGACAGGGGCGCCGAACCTGGAGTCGCTCAAGGGGTTCGAAGTGCTGACTTCGGTCAAATCGCTGGTTGTTATCGATTGCCCCAAACTGACTTCCATCGAGGGAGTCGCCGGTCATCCGGGGCTGACTGAATTGATCGTCATGGACGCGATCCAGTTGACGGATGTGAGCCCGCTGCGTGGATTGTCGTCCCTCATAACCCTGGATCTCAGCGGGGCCGTGGCATTGGAGACGGCGACCCTGAAGAACCTGCCTGCGCTCGAAAACCTGTTCCTGAGCCGCTGTCGTAAGCTGGGCTCGCTCGATGTCTCGGAGTTCCCGGAGTTGAAGCAACTGTTTCTCGATGGAACGGCAAGGTTGAGTTCGATCAAAGGCCTCGAGGGGTTGAGCCAGTTGACTGACCTTGACGTTAGTAACGCGACATCCCTAGAAGGGGTCAGCGGAATCTCAGGTCTTTCCAGCCTGATTGTGCTCGATATTCGCAACGTCGATATTCCGGACTTTTCCGGGATCGGGAATCTTCCCGCCCTGCGCGTCCTTCGAATGGGCGGTCAGGATACCATTGAAACTTTGGAGCCTTTGTCAGGACTGGTTGGACTGAAAGAAATTCACCTGGAGGCCTGCCCGAATTTCAGGTCCCTGAAGGGCATCCCACCGAGCGTTTCCCAGTATGCTGGATTCACGCACTGCCCGAAGTTGGAGTCCATTGCCGGAATCGAAGCCTGCGAAGGTCTGGAGCAGCTCGATGTGACCGGTTGTCGCAAACTCAAGTCGATTGACGAGGTTGCTAAGTTGTCCAGCCTGGTTCAGCTGAGCCTGGTGAAATGCCGTGAGGTGAATGACATCACTCCGGTAGTGGCCTTGGAGAAACTCACCATCGTCACGCTTGGCGGGTCCGGCGTGTTGCCGGATTCAGTGGAGGATCTCGAGACGGCAAATCCCGACATCATTTTTGATTTTGCAGTCGGGGAGTGATCCTTCGCGACGATGTTAAGCCTCCAGTCCGCGAAGTCCTGCGGCTGTGCTGCTTCCAAACTGATCAATTTCGAGCCCCATGCGCTGGGCGAGAGGAACAAAGAGGTTAGCGAGAGGCGTGTTGTTCTCAGGATCGTGGGCCACGTAGGAGCCGTGCCTGTAGCCGCCTCCTGCCAGGATGATGGGCAGGTTTCTCCAGTTGTGACTGCTGGCGTTACCCAGATTGGAGCCGTAGAGCACTGAGGTTTTTTCGAGCAGGCTTTTGCCGTTCTCCTCGATGGATTTGAGCTTACCGAGGAATTCGTTGAGCACGGTGAACTGGGCTTCTTCGATGATGCTGAGTTCGTTGATCTTTTCGGGATCTTTCCCGTGGTGAGATAAGTTGTGCCAGTCCTGGCTGACTCCGGCAATGGTGGGAACTGCGTTGAATCCACGAAGGGAGAAAGTGACAGTGCGGGTGGAGTCCGTCTGCAGGGCGAGGACGATCATGTCATTCATGAGGCGCTGACGGCCGATCGCGTCGTGGCGGTCTTCGATATCGCGCGGCTCGCTCGCATCTACCTTGGGCTTGGGGCGTTCGGCCCATTCGCTGGATTCTTCGAGCCGCACTTCAAGGTCGCGGACAGAGGCGAGATACTCTTCGAGTTTTTCACGATCATGGACACCCAGCTCACGGTCCAGTTTCCTGGCTTCACCGAGGAGAGTATCGAGAATGCTGCGCCCCCGCTGGAATTGCTTCTGCTCTTCGGCGATCTCGCTTTCGGTTCCGTCGATGAAGAGAGCTTTGAAGAGCCGCGAGGGAGAGTCTTCGCCGGGAATTGATACCCCTGTTGAAGTCCACGACATCGAGGAGCTACTGGTGGAGAGCGACAGGTAGGGGTAGCGGGTTTCTGATCCGATTTCGCGGGCGATGAGCTGATCAAGCGAGATCGTGTTTTTGAAGCCGGCCAGGCCGGGGCGTTCGGCCGAAGTCAGCCAGGTCATCTCGGAAGCGTGGCCGTTGTTGCCTTGCTGATTCGGATGCGACAAGCCGGAGAAGACGGTCAGGTCGTTTCTGTGGTCTTTGAGCCTCGAAAGGTAGGGCGTGAGTTCGTAGTCGGCTCCTTCCGCTTCCGGGAAGAGATGGGGAGTGTGAAATCCAAGGGTGGCACACATGGCCACAAACCGATTAGGGGAAGAGGCGGCGGCGCGTGAAAACGCGGGGGACATGGCCTCCAGAAACGGGAGGGCCATCAGCGTGCCACCAGCACCGCGGAGGAAATGTCTTCGGCTGAGGGCTTTGCGGGTCGCAAAATGAGGCGCGTTCATAGTGGCTTACTTGTTCTTGAAGATATCACTGTTGACGGTGAGCAAAACCAGGTCGCGAACCCCGTGGCCCTTGGCCGCGGAAGCTTTCACAATTTGACTGATTTCCTTGCGGTCTGAAAAGCCCATTTCGCGACCCGTTCCGAAAATGAGCAACTTGGTTACGAGAGCTTTTGCCAGCTGGTCGCGATCTTCAGAAATGATGTCTCGAAATTCATTGAAGCTGGAGAAGGTCCTTCCGTCCTCGAGTTGGCCGCTGGGATCAACGGCGAGTCCGATCTTGTAGCGGATCTGCTTTTCGCCGGCGAATCGTTGCTCAGGTTTCTCGCCTTCGCCGCCAATGTTGCGAAAGTGGTCCCGCCATCCGCCGATGGGATTGAATGATTCGAGAGCGAACCCGGGTGGGTCGATCATGGTATGGCACGATTGACAGTTTTCGGAGTCACGGTGCTTGTCGAGAAGTTCACGCAGGGTTTCGGCGCCGCGAATGTCGGGTTCGACGCCTGGAATTCCCGGCGGCGGTGGTGCTGGATGCTTGCCGAGGATGCGTTCATTGACCCAGACTCCGCGCAGCACAGGCGAAGTGTTAGTTCCATTGGCGGATACCTTGAGGATGCTTCCCTGGGAAAGAAGGCCGCCCCGGGCGCTGTCAGCGGGAAGAGATACCGGTTGGACCTCGGTTGAGGTAACCCCATCGATTCCGTAGTGATCTGCGAGTCGCCAATTGAGCATGGCGAAATCGCTTTTCACGACATTCTCGATGCCGAGATTCTGATCGATGAGGTGGCGCATGAAAGCGCGCGTTTCGTCGACCATGGAGTGTTGCAGGTATCGGTCGAACTCGGGGAACAACTTTTCGTCCGGGTTGGTGAATTCAATCTCACGCAAATCGAGCCACGCATCGGTAAAGTCAGTGATGAAGCGATCAAAGCCGGGAGAAGACATGAGGCGCTCCGCTTCCAGTTGCAGAGAATCCGGGGAACCGGTGAGTCGGTTTTCATTAGCGGCGCTGATTAGTTCAGCGTCCGGTGCGGTTCGAGTCAAAAAGTAGGAAAGCCTCGAAGCCAGGGCATAGTCGTCGAGGAGGCCCGGGGATTCCTTCAAGTAGAGAAAGTCGGTCGAGCAGAGGATCGCCACCAGCGCGGTTCGAAGCGCAGTTTCAAAGGTTTCCCCTTGGTGCATTTCAGACTGAAACAGGATCAGGTAGGGGGCGATGGTTTCGTCGGTGGCCGGACGCCTGAAGGCCTCAGTAGCAAAACGCTTGAGTGTGTTTGAGGCATCGGCGGTGGTGTTGTCGGTTTCGACAGTGAATTTGGGTTGATACCAGGACTTCGTCTTATCTTTTGGATTCTTCGGTTCGATTTCCGTTCGCGAAAGGTTTTCAAAGATGAGCTGGTGGCCCCTGGTTGGAAACTCAGGGGTCAGTGGGCCCTCCACTTCGATGTGATTGATGGCGAGGCCGGGGCCCTTGTAGTTTTCGATGCCTTCATTGGTGATGAGGCGGTCAGGATCGTAGAGGCCCTGGGGTGTAATCTCGACCATGAACCGTGAATCCATCCAGGCCGTGAGCTCAATGGTTGTCGGTTTGCCGGGAGGGAGCGAGTGGTAGCCATACGTGGGGCGTTTCGAGCCCCTCGCGTAGGAGTAGCCGCCGACGGAGAATGTGATCGGCTTGTCGCTTTGGTGGGCGTAGCCGGTGATCTTAATGCGATACCAGCCCGATTCTTTGACTCCGCTGCTTTTGACCAGCCCGGAGGGATAGCTGTGGGCCTTGTAAAAGATGGTGGCTCCGTCAGGCGCAAGAAGCCATTGCTTGCCGTAGAACTTTTCGTTTCCTTCGACCTCAGAATAAGTGGCTTTGATTGAATGGACTTCGGGCGGGGCGAGGGTGCTCGCAATGGCCATTTCCAGGGCAGCATCTGCCGATTTCAGGTATTGCTGCATCTGGATCATGGAGATCCCAAGTGCGGAGCCAACATTGTCGAATTCCTGGGATCGTCCGTCTTCAGGCAAGTCCTCGGAAAAGTTTCCGTGGATGCCGAGCATGTCGTTGAGCGTATTCTGATATTCCTTGCGATTGAGACGTCGCAGGACAGTTCCTTTCTCACGCTCATGGGCTGTGATCAGGGACGGTGACAGGAATTCCGAGAAGAGTCTTTTCTCGCCATTCGTAGGAGCTTTCTTGTCCTTCGGCGGCATCTCTCCATGAGCGACCCGGTCGTAGATTCGAACCCACTTTTCGAGGATTGCCGGATCAGACAGGTCTGTCGAAATGGCGTAGAGATCGAGTCCGCCTTTCTCGCTGAGTTCGTCGTGACACTCGTAGCAATGCGCCTCGAAAAAGCCTTCCAGTGAAGCGTAGAAATCCTCCTTGGCAGAAGCGGCAGGCAGCGTCAGCAGCAGGAGAGAAAAGAGCCGAATTGGGAGGCAACGAATCACCCCCAAAAGATACGGTGAGAGCGTGAATATAGACAGGTCAACGACACCGGGATTGCGTGAGAATTGAGGGACCTCGAAAAGAAAACAGGGTTAGATGGAGCACCTAACCCTGTTGGTATAACGAAATTTCGTTACTGGTTTGAAATAAGATGATTAGAATGCCTTTTGCCACCCCAGGGTAATCATCCAATCCATGCCCAGTTGGGGGCCGTCGAGGTCTTGGTAGATCGGAGCACCGGCTTCAACGGCGAGGCGGTGACCTTTGAACGGGCCGCTCTGGCAGTAGTAGTTGATACCGGCGAAAATGTCGATGCGCTCACCGCCGCGAAGGGCCGGATTGGCAGTCGGCACGGGTCCCATGATGAGCGGGTCGCGTCCGTCGATAACTCCCCAGCTTTCCCCGCTGATTCGAAGTGAGGTGCTGAAGGAATCGGAGAGGCGGAGGGCCCCCCAGATGTCGGCACCGATTTCGTCGCCGAGGCTGTAGCCGGCGTCGTTGTCATCGATGCGAAGCGTGCCGCTGACCTGAGCTCCCCAGGAGAGGTCACCGCACTGGCCGAGGTAGGTCACGCCGGGCTTGAAATCCCAGGTGCCGGAGCCGAGTTGCATCGGGTAAGGCAGGCGAACGACACGGCCCATCGGCGGAACAAATCCGGTTTCTTCGATGGAACCCGTGGGAGCGCTCATGACGAGGTTGAGGTGAGCGCGGGTGTTTCCTTTGTCGTAGAACTTTACGAGGCCGCCAAACTTGAAGTCACCGGAACCACTGGTTCCCGTTTCGAAAGTGGTTCCATTGGCGACGAGGTGATTCATCTGCTTGTCGATGTAAGGCATCATCGCCATCAGGGTGACTTCATCAGTCGGGGCATACATGGCGCCAACCATGTGCATCTGGGTCTGCATGTCGAGAGGCATGACCTGGTAGGGGCCCATGCCGGGCATGCTGAGCTGGGAGCGTGCGCTGACTTCGTCGCTTCCGACGTAGTTGGTTGCCATGTCCATGAACATGTAGCGGTAGGAGAGCATCATCTCACCGGCGTGGTGGGTGTGGTCGCCCATCACTCCAATAGGGGCGTGGCTGTCGACGCGATGGTCATCCCACGGGATGGCGGAGCAGTGAGGCTCGCTGGTGATTTCTTTCGGGGCGGGTTCACCCGCCTGGATGGTTGAAAGGCTGAGCGCTGCGAGAGCGATTGCCGGAATAGCTTGGATTGATTTCATGTGTCAAAAATTGGTTTGAAGGTTGGGTTGAAAAACAGTGTGGAAGCTCCGTATCAGATGGAGGCATCCATTAAAGGAAAAGGGGTCTCAATGAGACTCCGGGAGAGGGCCCGGCCGCAAAGTGGCTGGATGGGTGGCCGCAAAGTGGCCGGATGGGTGTTTTTCAGACCCGCGGGGGATGGTCGATACCTCCGGGCGCGATGGCCGCCGGAATGAGGTATTCAGCCCCGACATGGAAGAGGGCGACGCCGGGGTGAGAGAATTGCAGGTTGGCAACGCTGATAGGAGCGATGACCTGCGATTTGGCGAGGAGATTCAAGGTCTCCTCCTGCTCTGAAGTCCGCTCGCCTTCGAGGGCCACACAGTGGTCGCAGGGAGCTTGGCCGGAAACTGTCTGAGTGATTCGAGTGATCAGAGTTTTACTGCGATCACCTTCAGAGACCATTTTGGCCCAGGTGATTGACTGCATAACGCCCCAGTGCACATCCGTAAGAAGGAGGGCGGCCAGGATCGCTAAGATGATCGTGAATCGGTTCAAGACAAGCAAGTTATTAGACATCAACGATCGCTTTGCAAGCGCGGATTCGGTGAAATCAGTAAGGGTTTGGTTTTGACTCTGCCCGTCATCCTGCTGAATTTGAGGAAGTTCTGCTATGAGTTCGAAAGTTGCTTTTGTCACCGGAGCCAGCAAAGGAGTTGGGCGTGGAATCGCCTATGGGCTGGCCGATGCCGGCTGGGATGTTGCGATCAATTTCTACTCGGATGAGAAGGGAGCGAACGAGACACGTGAGGTCATTGAGTCGAAAGGGCAACGTTGTTTCACCGTAGACGGGGACGTGGGAACAAAGTCGGATGTCGAAGCCATGATTGCCGCCGTGGTGGATGAGCTCGGAGGACTCGACTGCATGGTGAATAACGCCGGGCGCCAGACTTTTGCTTCGATTCTCGAGCTCAGCGAGGAAGATTGGGACAATACGATCAAGACCAACCTGAAAGGAAGCTTTCTCTGCACCCAGATCGCGGGGCGTGTCCTCAAAGAACAGGGGCGGGGAGGATCGATCATCAACATCGGGTCCGGCGCCAACAAGCAGCCCTTTCTTAATCTGGTGGACTATTGCGCTTCGAAGGGTGGTCTGGAACAGCTTACCCGTGTCAGTGCCTGCGAACTCGGTCAATATGGCATCCGGGTGAACTGCGTGGCTCCCGGAGCGATCGAGATTGAGCGAACCCGTGAGGAATCTCCCGACTACGCCGGAACCTGGTCTCCGCTGACGCCGATGGGGCGCATTGGCCTGCCAGAAGACATCGCAAACATGGTGGTTCACCTCGCCAGCGATGCCGCTGAGTTTGTCACCGGCCAAACGGTTTATGTTGACGGAGGCCTCTGGACGAAGGCTCAGTGGCCTTACGAGGCAGACTGATTACTCGTCCCAGTCGATCACCTGGAAGAGGTTGCTGTAGTCGTCGGTCCAGATCAGGTCTTCAGGCAGGGCTTCGTACCAATAGGAAGGGTAGCCCTTGAGCTCCAGCATGGCGTGAAATTCGTCGTCTCTGCTCAGGAGGATCCAGTCGGAGTAATAGAGCATGTGTTGCTCGTAGTCCGGATCGAACTCAACCCGCGTCGCCGTCCACCCGGAATGATTGGCAAGGTTGTGGACGAGGTCGCTGAGATTGAGGTGGAGGTTGCTGACGTGAATCGCAATGACTCCGTTTTCCTTGAGGTGCTTCTCGTAGAGCTCAAGCGCTTCAACCGTGAGCAGGTGAATCGGAATCGAGTCTCCACTGAACGCGTCGACGATGAGGACATCAAACTCCTGGGATCCGCCCTCATTCCATTCATTCTCCATCGAAATGCGGGCATCCCCAAGAATGACTTTTTCCTCTCCTTGGCAATCTGAGAGGTAGGTGAAGTGTTCGCGAGCGAGGTCCTCGACCTGGGGATTGATTTCGTAGAACCGGATGCGGTCATCCTCCCGCATGTAGCCGGAAACCGTTCCAATACCGAGACCAATCACACCAACATGCATCGGCTTGGGTTCGACCCTCGATTCGTAGCAGGTGAAGATCGCGCCAACGCCGCTGCTTTCGGAGTAGTAAGTTGGAGCGAGTTTGCTGAGATCCTCGTCCATGTACTGGCGGCCGTGAGAAATGCGGCCGTGGTAGAGTGCCCGGAAATAGTCGACGCTATATTCGTCGACGTCGTAAACACGAAGCACCCCATAGAATCCGCGGGCCGAGGCTCGTGAGCCTGCTTCAGTTTCCTGGATGTTCCTGTTCAAACCCCAGACCATTGCGGCGACGAGTCCCACCCAGACAAGGCTGCCGGCAATGAAGACCTGCGACTTGGTATGGGACCGGAGCTGATAGATCAGCTGCACGGAAATAAGGAAGGCAAGGAAGACGAGTGAGAAGTGGAGTTCCCAGTAACCGTCAAAGATCAGCGGTGCGACGAGACTGACAAAAAGACCACCGAGTGCCCCACCCAGCGAAATGGCGAGGTAGAAGGCGGTCAGATTGCGTGCCGGAGGTTTGAGCCGAACCACTTCGCCATGGCAGACCAGGCAACCGAAGAAAATGGCACCGACGTAGATTGTGATCTGCCAGCCGATGTGCATCTCCTCCCAGGCAAACTGCTGGTTGATCAGGTAAACCACCGCGGCGACTGCGATCACAGTGAGAGGAATCGCGGCCCAACGGTTGTACCAGCGGGAGTGGTCAAAAGTGATGACGAATGTCAAGAGGTAGAGTGCCAGCGGTAAGACCCAGAGGAAAGGAACCACAGCCACGTCCTGACACATCTGGTTGGTCAGTGATAACAGAAGCATCGAGCCACAGGCGGCAAAGGCGACCCAGAGAACTTTGTCAATCGGGCGCGCCGGACGTCCTTCGCCGGACTCCGTTGCTTCCCTCGTAGCGACGACCGATTTGCTGTTTTTCAGGAAGGTGAGAGCACATGCCGTCGCGCCGAGGCCGTAGACTCCAAAGGCAATGGACCACAGTATGGTCTGAAGGGTGACTCCCATGAGTGGCTCGAAAACGAAGGGGTAGGTGAGCAGCCCCAGCATGGATCCAATATTGGAAATTGCGTAGAGACGATAGGGCGATTTGCCGGGGTAGCTTTCAGCAAACCAGTGCTGGAGGAGTGGGCCGGAGGCCGATAGGAGAAGGTAGGGGAAGCCGACTGTCAGGGAGAGCAGCTTCAGAATGCCACCGATTGGGTTTTCGCTGACACTCTCAGGTCGCAGTGCTTCGCCGGGCGTTATCGGAAGCACGATCAGGGAAAGTGCGAGAAGACCCAGATGAATGCCGACCTGGAGTTTGCGCTTTTCGCGCAGGAAAGTAACGAGCCCGTGGGCATAGGCATAGCCGCCGAGAAGACCACACTGGAAAAAGAGCAGGCAGGTAGTCCAGACCGCCGGACTTCCGCCGTACCACGGGAGAATGTAGCGGGCGATGACGGGTTGCACCTGAAAGAGGAGAAAGGCGCTTAGGAAAATGACGGCAGCGAAGATCGGCATGTCGGTTAAACCTTCGGAAAGCGCAGTGGTTGCAGCTAATCTGAGGAGCGGGAATCAATGACGAACGACTAACGACTACGATCACGCGTCAGCATGATCTCGTTGCCCTCCGTGTCAATGCACATGGCGAGGTGAGGTGGTTCGCCGTCTTCCGGTTGTGGTTCACGAGGACACTGACCACCGGCGGCACGGACGGCCTCCGCACCTTTGACCACATCTGCGACCTGAAGCGTGATACCAGTCCAGGTTTTCTTGCCTTCGCCACCACCGTGGATGGCGATCAATCCACCGGCAATTTCCAGCTCCGTAATGTGCGGATTCTGGCGAACGATCTCCGCTCCGAAGACCGTTTGGTAGAAGGAAGCGGCCCGATCAGAGTCTGCAGCCCAGATAGTGTATTTGATCTTCTCGACGTTGAGCATGGTTGGACGACAGTTATACGACCGGCGGACGAGATCGTAAACGAATTTGAAATTCAATTCTCCTGATGGCATGGCTGCAGGAGCTGTTTTCTTGTGAAAATTCAATTTCCAGACGCCCTGCCCGTATCGCGCCGGCGCGATGACATTNGTGATGCCCTGACAAAGCATCAGGTTGTGATCGTGTGTGGTGATACGGGATCGGGAAAGACCACCCAGCTGCCCAAAATTGCCCTCGAGATGGGGCGTGGGCAGAAGGGGCGGCGCATTGGCTCTACCCAGCCGCGGCGGATTGCGGCAACCTCGGTGGCACGACGTGTGGCCGAGGAACTGGAGGTATCTCTCGGTAAAGAGGTCGGCTACCAGATTCGGTTTGAGGACAGGACGGATCGTGAAACGACGGCCGTAAAGTTCATGACTGACGGGGTGCTGCTCGCCGAGACCCGTCATGATCGCGAACTGAGGCAATACGACACGCTCATCATCGATGAAGCGCACGAGCGCTCGCTGAATATCGATTTCATTCTCGGCTACCTCCACCGCACCCTGAAGCGGCGAAAGGATCTCAAGGTGGTGATTTCCTCAGCGACGCTGGATGCGGGCTCTTTCTCCGAATTCTTCGGTGATGCTCCGGTGATCGAAGTGGAAGGCCGAACCTTTCCTGTTGAGGACGAATACCAGGAACCGCTCGATGACCGTGAGCGGCTGTCCGAGCAGGTGGCGCGTGCCGTCGAGGAACTGGGAACCCGGGATCGTTTCGGGGACACGCTCGTCTTTCTGCCCGGGGAACGGGAGATTCGTGACGCGGCCGACCTGCTCGAAGGGCGCAAGTATGCCGACACGTTGGTGCTGCCGCTGTTCGCTCGCCAGGCGGGAAAAGAGCAGCAAGCGGTCTTCAAACCGATGAAGACGAAACGCCGCGTCATCCTGGCGACAAACGTGGCGGAGACTTCATTGACGATTCCGGGAATTCGCTTCGTGGTGGATTCCGGGATTGCCCGGGTCAGTCGTCATGATCCCGGTTCCGGGATTCAGCGTCTTCAGATTGAACCGATTTCCCGGGCCAGTGCCCGGCAGAGGAGGGGACGTTGCGGCCGGATCAGTGAAGGCATTTGTGTCAGGCTGTATTCGGAGGAGGATTTTGAGGAACGGGACGAATTTACTGATCCGGAGATTCTTCGATCCAACCTCGCCGGTGTGGTCCTGCAGATGGAGCACCTTGGTCTAGGCGATCCGTTAGAGTTTCCCTTTGTCGATCCGCCTCAACCGAAGCGGGTTTCCCAGGCCTATCGGGTGCTCGATGAAATCGGAGCGATTCGAAAGCGAGGCAACCAGATCCAATTGACCAAGACAGGCCAGGCCCTGGCGCGGCTGCCGGTCGATCCACGGGTCGGGCGGATCCTCGTGGCAGCGCGGGAGGAAAATTGCCTCGAGGAAGCCCTTGTCGTCGCCAGCGCCCTGACGGTGCAGGATCCCAAGGAGCGACCCAAGGAGAAACAGGAGGCGGCCGACAGTGCTCATGGCCAATTTAAGGACAAGCGGTCGGATTTCACCAGTTGGCTGCGCTGGTGGTTTGCGGTTCAGGAGGCCCGCAAGAAATCGGGTAACGAGCTGCGCCGATTCTGCCAGAAGAACTTTCTCAACTACCGGCGCGTCCAGGAATGGATGAACCTGCATCGGGAACTGCGGGACAGTCTTCGGGAGATGAAGTGGAAGCTGCCGCCGGCCGGCAAGGGAATCACGGATCCCGAAGACACCTATTCCGAGCCGCTGCACCGGGCTGTCCTCACCGCGATTCCCTCGCAAATCGGGATGAAGAACGGTCAGAAGCCGGGATACAAGGGGGCGCGGAACTCCGAATTCTATCTTTTCCCCGGATCGGGGGTGTTCAAGACGTCGCCCGCCTGGACGATGTCCTTCGAAATGGTGGAGACCGCCAAGCTCTACGCTCGCAACGCCTCGGTGATCGATCCCGGCTGGGTCGAGAAGGTGGCCCCGCACCTCTGTCGCTATCGCTACAGCAATCCCCAGTGGAACAAAGACCAGGGAGCTGTCTATGGCGAAGAACGTGTTATTGCTTTTGGACTCCCCGTGGTCGACAAGCGTCCGATCCACTACGGACGTATCGATCGAAAGGTGGCCCGTGAGGTGTTCCTGTTAGAGGCGCTGGTGAACCAGAATACGCGGGCACCGATCCCGGTGTTGGAAAAAAACCGTGAGACCCTGGCTGCGGCGGAAAGGCTCGAGCACAAGATGCGACGATTGCACGGTCTCGTGCATCCGGAAGCGGTGGTGACGTTTTACGAAGAGCGCTTACCGGAGTCAATCTGCACCCAGAAGGATTTTGAGCAGTGGGTCGCCGGGGAGAGCCCGGGCGTGATCGATTTTTCCCTGGAGGATTGCCTGCTGCCGCAGCAGGAGCCGCTGCGGGTGGAAGATTACCCTGACACGGTGATGTCACCCGATGGCGAGACGGAGTTGAACCTGCATTACCTTCACAATCCTTCCGAGGAAGCGGACGGCATTACCCTGGAGATTCCCCTGGTGGAGCTGCCTCATCTGCCGGCTTGGTTCGGAGAGTGGCTGGTGACTGGCTGGCTCGCGGAGAAAGTCAGTACCCTCTTGCGTTGTCTGCGCAAGGAAACGCGGACGCTGCTGCCGTCCAATCGCGAGGTGGTCGAGGACTTCGTGGCTGCGTGGGAAGGCTATGAGCCGCACTGTGGCTTGCTCGAGGCGATCGTGGATTTCCTGCAGGAGCACTACGAGGTCGAGATCTCGATCGAGTCGTTTGACCTGGAGCGGTTACCGGTGCATTTGCAGATGCGTTTCGCAGTGGTGGACGACCGTGGCAAAGTGGTCGGGGCGGGACGCGACCTGGGCGAGCTGCAGGGAAGCTTGGCAACGAAGGTGAAGGATCGATTCAAGAAGGTCTCGAGCGGCAAGTTCCAACGCAAGGGCATTCACCAGTGGAACTTCGGCGATCTACCGAAGGAAGTGGAGTTGGACCGCCACACGGCCGGGTATCCACGCCTCTTTGATGACGGGTCAGGAGCCGTGGCGATGAAGCTGTGGCCGGCTGAAGCGTGCGCCGGGGCTCAGCACCGCCTCGGACTGGCGAAGCTGTTTGCCCTGGAACATCCGGACCTGATGAAGCGGCTCGACGGGGTTCTCTTCGCCGGGAAGGAAGCCCCAGCTCAACCCAGGGTCGCAGCGAAGCCCAGGAAGGTGGAAAAGGACGGATTCGGTTCTCTCGCCGCTGCCTTTGGTGAGGTCAACCAAACGCCAGCAAAAAAGGCCGTGCCGGAGCGGAAAGCCAAGGCGCCCGCGCAGAAAGGCTTCGAGTTTCTGACGCCCGGCGAGGGCTGGTTGCTTTCCAACCTTGGACCCGAGCCGGGACGAAATCGTGAGGACCTGGTTCGACGCGTTCTCAGTGAACTGCTCGGAGAAATCCTCACCGTGGAAGCCTGGAAGGCGGCCAGGCCTGAGGCCGAGCAAAAGCTATTCGAACGGGTTTCGCAAACCTGTGCCACCGTGGCCAGGGTCCTGAGAGTCGCTGAAACGGTGAGCGGTTTGTTAGAAAACAACGAACCCGGTTACGAAGAATCGGTGGCGGATGCTCGAGAGCATTTCAATGCGCTTTTGTCACCGGGCTGGCTGCTGACCGGCAGCTTGCGCGAGCGCCTCGTTCACTGGCAGGGGCTGGAGATGCGCCTGACTCGAATGTTCGGCGCCGCCCCGGTCAAGGACCTGCAGAAACTGGAGCGCTACGAGGAAAAGGCGAGCGAGATTTGGCAACGGGAGGTGCCATGCGAATGCGGTCAGTGTCCGGTAGCCATTGCCCGGGAGACGTGGCTGGAAGAGGATTTTGCTCTCAGGCTGCACACTTTCGCACCGGAGATTAAGGCGAGGATGAAGTGAAAAAAGAGGAGCTACAGAAATATGGTTCCTCCGTGGCGCGGAGCGCCAAGTCGTGAGTTTCGTGTTTCATTTTTGGAAAAAAGAAAACACGAATGCGCTTCGCTTTCACGAATGGGACACGGATAAACACGAATGGTTTGCCGGGAAGCGAAGCTGATAGCTAATCTCTAAGATCTAACCTCTCGACATCTCTCCAATCGCCCGAAGCACGTCGAGGCGCCCATCGCTGTTTTTGGATGACGTAATAAACGTCGGCGGTTCGCCATCGACGTATTCGGCGAGCGCCTCGAGAAACAGGTCGCGATTGGCTTTGATTCGACCGGGCTTGCTCTTGTCAGACTTGGTGAAGACGAGAGAGAAGGGGACTTCGCATTCCACCAGCCAGGTCACGAAGTCGATGTCGATTTGCTGGGGTTCGTGGCGTGAGTCGATGAGGACGAACACGTGAGTGAGCCCTTCGCGATACTCGAGGTAATCGGCCACGAAGTCGTTGAACCGGTTCCTCTCAGCCTTGGGTGCCTTGGCGTAGCCGTAGCCGGGAAGGTCAACGAGGCACCAGTTTTCGTTCACGACGAAAAAGTTAATGAGCCGGGTGTGGCCCGGTTTCTGGGAAACGCGAGCGAGCGCCTTCTGATTGCAGAGCATGTTCAGTAGCGACGACTTGCCCACGTTGGAGCGGCCAATGAATGCAAACTCGGGTAACTCAGCCCGCGGGCATTCACGGTAGTCGGCGGCGCTGGTGGCAAATCGGGCGGAACTAATTTTCATTTTTGCTTTAGCAAGGTAGCTGCGAGCGGCCCGCTCGCAGAGTTGTTCTGGACGGACGAGCGGGCCGCTCGTCCCTACCTCTTCATCTTATCTGAAATCGTCCGCATCTGGTTTGAGTTCCCGCTCGTGATCGATACGGTCGGCGAGGTTGCGGGCCTTCACCCTGTGGTCGCGTTTGTTGCGCCTTTCAACGGTCATCTTGCGTTTCTTGAGCCGCTTCTTGAGGCGGGCGATCTCTTCGTCGAGCTTGAGGTAGCCTTCGTAGCGCTCCTGAGACCGCTCTCCGTTTTCGACGGCGGCCCGAATAGCGCAGCCTTTGTCAGAGCCGTGCTTGCAGTCGTGAAACTGGCACTGGGCGGCGAGTTCTTCGATGTCGGCGAATCGCTCGCGCAGGGTGGTTTCGTCAGTCCACATCTGGACCTCCCGGATCCCGGGATTGTCGATGAGAATGCCGCCCTGCTCCAGCACGATGAGCTCGCGAGCGGTGGTGGTGTGACGACCCTTCCCGGTGACTTCATTCACTTCGCCTTCGTCCTGCCACTCTTCGCCGAGCAGGGCATTGATGAGAGAAGATTTTCCGACGCCACTGGAGCCGACGAAGGTGATCGAAATTCCAGGCTCGAGATGTTGCTCGATCGCGGTGACGTTCTGACCGTCGACCGCACTGGTGATGAGAACCTCTGCGTCCGGGGCAATTTCCCGGATGGCGGCGGCGGCTTCCTCATTTTGCTCTTCGGGGAAAAGGTCGGACTTGTTGACCATGACGATAGCCTTGGCCCGGCTGCGGCCGATGAGCGCAAAGTAACGCTCCATTCGTCGCAGGTTGAAATCGGTATCGGCGTCCGTGACGACACAGACAATGTCGACGTTGGCGGCCATGACCTGTTCCTCGGTGCTCTTGCCGGGCGTCTTGCGGGAAAAGCAGGTCTGGCGGGAGAGCCGGGCGCGGATGACGGTATCGAGATCGCCGGTGCCGATTTCGAGGGCGACCCAGTCGCCCACCGCGGGCAGCTCGGCATCGCATTCGGCATCGTGATAAACCTTGCCGCTCATGATGACCTCGTATTCCTCGCCGCCCTCGAGCAGGGCGCCGTAGGTGATCTTGTTGTCACGAATGAGACGCGCGGGCTTCCACCCCTTCTTGGCAAAAGGGGCGAACTCCCGCTCGAAAGCGTCATTCCATCCTAACTCAGTGAGAGTCATCAATTGGAATTGTATCGGAGCCTGACGATCCTTCATCTGAAAAGTTCAGGGAAAGCTCGACCGCGATCCGGGGCAAGTCGTATCGTGCTGCGATGAAGTTTTGGCTGAAAGTGTTGATCTGTGTGCTGGTGATCAACCTCCTGGGAGGGCTTGGAGCCATCGTGACGACGCCCAATATCAAGGGGTGGTATCAGGCCCTGGAGAAACCTCCCGGAGTGCCGCCCAACGCTGTGTTTGGTCCGGTCTGGACAGCTCTCTACTCGATGATGGGTATTTCGCTGGCCCTGATCTGGCACCGGGTGCCCGCCGGGAATGAGAAGCGTCGCGTCCTTGGACTCTATTTCACCCAGCTCGTTCTGAACCTGGCCTGGTCACCGGTCTTCTTTGGATGGCACCGCATGGGGATCGCACTGGTGATTATTGCAGGACTCCTCGTCCTGCTTCCTTATGCCATTGTCCGAATCCGCAGCGCCGACAAGCTGGCCGGCAGGCTGTTGATCCCCTACGCGATCTGGGTGGGCTATGCGACCTACCTGAACGCCGGCTACTGGTGGCTGAATCGTTAGGAAAGATTCAGCGCACCGCCTTCGCATAGATTTGCGTTACCAAATGTCTGGATGTCGTGGCCCATTGACTGGGCGATCGTGAGCCAGAGGCGGTTGTGGGTGGCGTCCTGGAACTTGAGGTGGCGTCCGGTCTTAATCCCGTGGGCCTTACCCCCGATAAGGACGAAAGGAATATCGGTCAGGGTGTGCCTGTTTCCGATACCCAGTTCGTTGAGCCAGACGATAAGGGTATTGTCCAGCATGCTGCCGTTGGCACCGGGCTCCGGTGTTTCGGCGAGGCGCTTGGTGAGGTAGGCCAGCTCCGCGGCAAACCATTCGTTGATCTTGGTGAGCTTCTCGGCGGCTTCCTTGTTGGTATCCGGTTCGTGGGAGAGGCCGTGGTGACCTTCCTTGATGCCGAGCCAGTTCATGCGTGCCTGACCGACGGAACGCATGTATTGCAAGGATCCGATTCGGGTCATGTCATTCGCCATGGCATTGACAAGCAAGTCGATCTGCATGCGACTGATCCGAGGGGTGTTGTCGTTGACCAACTCGATGTCGGGATCAATGTCAGGAATCGGGTGATCGAGTTCATTGTCGCCGTCGTCGCGCTGGAGTTCAGCCTCCATCTCGCGAACGAGGGTGAGGTGCTCCTCGAGACGGGCGCGGTCTTCGGCGCCGAGGTTTTTGGAGACCCGGGTGATGTCATCGCGGACGACGTCGATGATGCTGCTGAGGCTTTCCTTGTCTTTCTGCTGACCGTAGAGCTTGGTCAGCATCTGTTCGGGATCATCGATCGGGGCGACGGGTTGGTTGGCGCCCTTGTAGCTCATGCGAGTCCACGGATCGGCCCGATTGGGAACAGCGACACCAAATTCGAGTGAGCCGAAGCGGGTGCGCGTTTCCTCGCGGCTTTGCAGGAAATTCTTGAGCTCCTGGTCGATGGAAATGTCACTGGCCCAGCCGGCCGGGGTTTCCGATCCACCCTGGATGTTGCCGGGGAGCAGCTCAGTACCGGTGAGCAGACAGCTCATCCCGCGCATATGACGATCACCGTCTCCTCCCACCTTGTTGTTAATGCCGCGCATGGGCATCATTTTATCCTTGTAGGGGGCAAGAGGCTTGAGGATGCGCTTGAGATCGTAGTCAGCGCCTTCCTTATCCGGCCAGAAGTTCGGCGGAATCGTTCCGTTTGGGGAGAACATGAAAATGAGACGCTGCTTGCCGCTTCCGGCTGCGGCGTTGAGACCGGGCAGACCGGTCAGGAAGGGAAGAGCAGCAGCCGAGACACCCAGGTCACGGACGAAATTACGGCGGGAGAGGCGGGATGATTTCATGCTGGTAAGAGATCAGGGTTCAGTCGAAGCAACTTGCTGTTTGGAAGGGGAGGACTGGTTCGGGTTCAGGCTGGAAGTGATCGCAATCTGCTTGATGAGTTCGGGAATCTTGAAGCCGCTGTTCTGGAAATCGGCGTAGAGAGTGTCCATCGTATCCGGCCCGTAGGCAAGCATGGGCTGCTTGGCGAGATGATGGAATAGTTGCTCGATAAAAGTGCGATGAGCGGATGGTGTATCGGCGGCAAACTCAGCGACATCGCGCGCACCGGTCAGCTTGATCGTCTCTCCCTCTTCAGTCTTGAAGTTGCTGACAGAGTTGACCGGCTTGTTCTGGTCCCTGGTGCGCCAGCGCCCCATGCCGTCATAGTGCTCCAGGCTGAAGCCGAGCGGATTGATAGTGACATGGCAGGACATGCAGGCCTTGTCGCGAGTCATCTCGGTGACCTTCTGGCGCATCGTGAAGTTGGGATTGAATTTTCCCTCCTTAAATTCATTAGCCATGGGTGGTGACTTCAAGGTCATCCCGACGATGTTTCGGGTCAGAAACACACCGCGATGAATTGGTGAGGTATTGTTGTGATAGGCCAGTGAAGAGAGCAGGAGCGGGTGGGTCACGACACCGGCGCGAACCTTTGGATCAAGGGTGACTTTCTGGAAGCCGCCTTTGACTTGTTTGGACCCGTAAAGCTTGCTGAGACGCTCGTTGAGGAAAAGGTAGTTCGCGAGCATGAGGTCGCGGTAACTGGAATCCCTACCCCAGACGGCTTCGTCGGTGGTGAGGAAGAGAGAGGTCTTGAGATCGGCGAGAACAGCGTCGTCGAACTCGGGATAGACGGTCTCGTCTTTGGACAAGTCGACGCTGCGTTCGAGCTCCAGCCAGTGATGAAAGAAGCCACGGATCTTGGCTTTGGTGCGCCAGTCCCACACCATCCGGTTGGCGATGTTCCCGGCGATTTTTGGGTTGGCTGTCTGACCTTTGGCGGCCTGGCCGAGCAGTTGATGATCGGGCAGGGAGTCCCAAAGACTCAGAGCGAGGTTGGCGGCGACGTCCCACTCGTCGGGTGTCTCGTTCTGGCGCCAATTGGGATAGAGGAAGCGCGGGGCCGTCAGGCTGAAAAGAACGAGGCGACGCAATCCCTGGTCGGCGGTTTCCGTTCCTTCGAAATGCGGGGCTACGAAGATTGCTTTTTCCTCGGGCGTCAGCGGACGACGGAAGGCGCGGTCGACAAACTGGCTGGAGAAGGTGCGAATTTTCTCGGCGCGCTTGGGATCATCTCGTTGGATTCGGGCAAGTTCATCAATGTGGCTGACGATGTAGTCGGCCGACTGGACGGCTCCGGCGGTGACGGCGTCATACCAGGCGCGGGAGACCATGGTGCCGCGCTCGTAGCCGACACTTCGATCATCGGCAGGAAACGGGACATCGACGATGAGGGACTCGTGGGACCATGTCGGCGAAAGGTGGGATTTTGGAATGGTGTGGAGGATGCCATGCGGCGGCTTCCAGAGCAGTTCGACGGAAGCTTTCTCTTCCTTGTAGGTGAAAAACTCGAGACGAATGGGATAAGGACGGCCTCCGATCAGGAAGATCTTGCCGGTCTCGTCGCGCACCTCATTGTTCGGGGCGACCCAGCCGTCGATAGTCTTGTCGCTGAGATCGTCACTGCGCTTTTCGTTTACCCAGAGGGTGGCACCATTTCGGGTGCGGACGACGAATTCGTAAACGCCCGTCTCTTCGGGGAGGATGGTGCCCTCCCAGCGAACCGAGAATTGCTCGCTGTTGAATTCTTTCGCCTCAGGATGAGAGGGAATACCGGTTCCAAAATCGACTTTAACGAACGGATCATTACGGTCATAGCGGTCCTTCTTGTTCTGATCCTTTTGCTCTTTGCGATCGTTGAATTTGTAGCCGCCAAAGTAGGTGGCCTTGAGGCCCCGGTCTTCAGGATAGTTGAGCGTGGCGCGGAAGGTCTGAACGAGATCTGCGATCGAATTGCGATACTGCGGCTCGGTGAGGCGGGTGATATCGATGCGCGCCGGGGTGTTCCTCGCGCGAGCTTCTTCAGAGTAAAAGGCGTGGTAGATGTATTCCGCGACGATTCTGGCGTCTTCGCCGACGCAGAGATCCTCTTCATCCTCCGGCATGGTCCGCTCGATGCGCCCGGCGAGAGACTCCAGGGTGCGACTGCCGACCAAAGGATCGTCGGCCAGGTCCTCCACGCCCTGACCGTCGTCGGCGTGGCATTCAGCGCAAAGGTTCCGGTAAATAGCTTTCCCGGGATGATTCTCCAGGTCGATGGCGTGTGCGCCGGTCGAGAGCAGGAGGACGACAGGAAGCCATATGCGTTTGGTGGCTATGCTTAACATGCTTGAATTAATATCTCCAAGGGAGGCCGGGGGTCAGGGTACGCGATTTGGCCGAATTCATGGCTATTTCGGGTATTTGGGCAAAAACTTCGACCATTCGCGTTAGATTTTTGTTTGGAAGGGCACTGGGGGCGAGTCTTTGACGGAGGCGGCAATCTGGGCGAAGATCGCGCCATGCCCGGTCTCGTTATCAAGCCCAGATCCCGCATTTTCCACGGCCACGACTGGGTATACGCCAGCGAGGTGCAGAAAGCCTTCGGCAATCCGCAGGCTGGGGATGTGGTGTCGCTGAAAGATTTCAAGGATCGCCCGCTCGGAACGGCGATCTACAATCCGACTTCGCAGATCGTGGCGCGGCGCATTTCCCGCCGGAAGCAGGAGCTTGATGCCGCGTTTTTCCAGCGCCGAATTGAGCGGGCGCTTGGGCTGCGCGAAAAGATGGGATTTGCCGAGCAAATTTACCGGCTCGTCTGGAGCGAAGCGGACGGCATGCCCGGGGTGGTGGTGGACCGTTACGGTCGGCACTTTGTCCTCCAGACCCTGACCCTGGCGATGGATCAGCGGAAAGACCTGATCGTCGAGGCCCTGCAAAGCGTGTTTGGCGAAATTGTCGTGGTCGAGCGCAATGATTCGGCCGTCAGGAAGGCAGAGGGGCTGGAAATCGTCACGGGTGTCCTTGCCGGTGACAAGGCAGGACCTTTCGAGATTGAGGTCAACGGCATTCGCCAGACGATTGATCTGCTGGAAGGCCAGAAGACCGGGATCTTTCTCGACCAGCTCGACAACTACGCAGCGGTGGGACGACTTTCGAAAGGCAAAGCCGTGCTCGACTGTTTCTGCAACCAGGGTGGATTTGCCCTGCACGCAGCCAAGGGCGGGGCGGAGTCGGTGGTTGCGGTAGACATCAGTGCCGGGGCCGTGGCGGCAACTGAAGCGAATGCCGAGAAGAATGGTCTCTCGGTGGAAGCGGTTGAAGCCAATGTGTTCGATTTCCTCAAGGAGGCCGAAACGGCCGAAAAGAAATTTGATCTGGTCATCCTCGACCCGCCCTCTTTTACGAAGAATCGCAAAGGTGTCAGCGGTGCCATGCGCGGTTACAAGGAGATTCACCTGAGAGCTCTGAAATTGCTCAATCGTGACGGTATTCTCTCGACCTATTGCTGCAGTCATCATGTCAGCGAGAAAGAGTTCTTTGATGTCATCTGCGACGCCTCTGTCGATGCCAAGCGAACGCTGCGGGTGATTGATTCCCACACCCAGCGCCGGGATCACCCTGTGATCGCGACACTTCCGGAAACTCGATATCTCAAAGGGTTCACTTTCGAAACCGTCGGCGGGTTTTAGTGACTTGAATTGGCTCGACCTGGACGAGCTAATTGAGGCAGGCTGTTGGGCAATGAAGGAAGTGCTGCCGGCTATCGCTGCTCTGTTCCTCCTGCTTGTGTTCGGCGGGAGGGGCACGCTCTGTGCCGACGAATTGCGGCTCTGGACGAGTAACAACGGGGTCGCGATTTCAGCGGAATTCGTCAGCGCGAGCGATAAGGAAGTCGTGCTGAAGCTGAAGAACGGACGCGAGGCAAGAGTGCCGATCGAGCGTTTGAGTGAGGCCGACATTGCCTACGTCGAGAGCTTAGCGGAACAGGGCAGGGCGTTTTCCTACGCACCGTTTCCCGAGGAGACCGGAGCACCCAAGGAAATCAATGTGGCTGGCGGGCCTGAGGTTTATCAAACTCCTCACTTTGAGTTTCACAGTGAGCAAAGTGTGTCGAAAGGGTTCATCGCAGAGGCCGCTTTAGTCTACGAGGGGACCTATTACGCGTTGCGTGGGATCCTGCCTGATTCGATCTCACTCAACCCTCCACAGGGACAGACGCACTATCGTGGGAAGTTTCTCTCGGACCGTGCATTCGATGAGGTTGTCAGGGGGAAGATGCCAGTACTGCCCGGGCAGCGGATTGCCGGTTTGTATGTCACCGCAGATCGTGAGCTTCTCGTTCCTTATTCTTCTCTCGGCGCGAGGAAACTGGGTAGTCGACTGACACTGCGAAAGAGTTCTGACACGACTACCCTCATTCACGAAATCGTTCACCAGGTGATGCACGATTGGTTGCCCTTGTTGCCCACCTGGTTTGCCGAGGGCATGTCGGAGTATGTGGCGGCCATACCCTATCAAAACGGTCGATTCGAGTTTCGTAACGCCGAGCGCGGCCTTCTTGAGAGGCTTGACGGGCAATACGGGGTCAAGGAGGGACAGGTCAGGGGAATGCGCCGGCCTTCAGAGATCATGAGAGTGGAGCGGTTTAATCGCATGATGTCAGGAGAGGCGGTAGAGGAGAGTGGGGTTTTGGCTGGCGTGGCACTGGATACGTGGGGAGGAACGATCCAGGAATATCGAGATTCGATGCTGCTACTCTATTTCTTTGTCCACCTCGATGAGCGGGAGCGACACGGTGCCCCGGTGGGGGCCTACTTCCAACTTGTCGACGACGCGATGGAAATGACCGAGCACCTCGAGGATGAGGTGGAGAAATTTGAAGTGAAGCGACTCGCTTACAATGAAGAGGTCAAGCGCTTCAATGCCGCGCTCGATCAGTTTCGCAAAGAAGCGGATGGCTACAATTCCCGGGTTCGGAAATACAACGCGCAAGCAAAGCAGGGAGTTCCGGAAGCGAAACGAGCCGAAGTAGGCGCCCCGCCTGAAGCGCCGATGCCTCCGGAAGAGCTTGTGATGCCAGATGTGATTTCGAATGCTATGACAGGTGGCACCCTTGACCTGGTCGGTTACGTGCAGAAGAAGGCGTTGCCGGGCTTGCTCAAGGGGAGAGAGGGTAAGGAGATCGATGAGGCGTTAAAGAAATCATTCTCGGAAATCGGAGTTCAGATTTCCTACAGTCGTTAAACTACGAATCAGGGCATCAATGAAAAACTGGATTTTTGTCTGTGTGTTTGCTCTTGGCCTGGTTGGATGCCAGGAAAAGGCGGGTAATGAGACCAGACCGGGAGACGCCGAATCTGAAGTGGCCGCTGGTTCTGAAGCCACGGAAATCCAAGCTGATGCATTGGCTGAGATGCTGCAAGCCAAGCCCGGGCTGGTGGTGATCGATATTCGGACGCCGGCAGAATTTGCGGAGGGTCACATCGAAGGGGCCATCAATATCGATTTTCAGGACGCCGGTTTTGCTGAAGCTATTGCCGGAATCGATACTGGTGCTCCAACGGTATTTCATTGCCGAAGTGGAGGCCGGAGCGGGCAGGCCAAGCCGATATTCGAATCGTTGCCTTTCGCTGAGCTTTATCACTTCAGCGGCGGCAGCAATGCCTGGTCCGATGCCGGCAAGCCAATGGTGAAATGAGACCCTCTATCTCTCAAGATCAGGTTCTTCAACCGGTTGGATGAGGACGAAGGGAGAGACGACGAGAGCGCGGAATTTCGCTTTGCTTTCCTCCCAGTAGAACGCATGGGGAGCCGAAGGGGTGAGGATATCACCTGAGGATCTCCATGTGGTGACTTTGTCAGCATCGTCGGTGGCGAATGCTTCTCCCACTTCAGTGATTGAGAGAGAGGGGTCAACGAAGACCAGTGCTTCGTTTTTGTAGTGTGGTTCGAGATAGCTCCAGTTAACAATGCCGGTGTATTTTTCCAGCTTTTCCTTAGAGGTCGCCTGATCATCACCAAGCATTCCGTAGCGCATGAATTCGCTCTCGGGATCCGGGGAATGGCCGTTGGTCTGGCTCGACATGGGAATAGTTTGGTAGGTGCAGTTTGTCTGTGGACGTCACTTTAGTTTAAATTTTGCAAGGGCCACGAGAAAATGCCTCTCGGTTAATTTGTACTGGAGTCCAACACGAACCATATGTCAGCATTCTTCTTGGTGATAGTTAATTTCAAATCGGATGAAGAGAAGACCAGTAATTTGCCCCATATTATGCTCGGCCGTACATTTTGCAGGGGCCGCGGTCTCAATAGCTGATGACAGCCCCGAAGAACGTTACCGAGCTATTGAGGAACTCGTGCTGGAAGCAGTCCGCGATCACCAGATTGAGCCGGGTGACGCGTCTGACGTTCTTGGCCACCTGCGAGAATTGTTTGCTGAGGTTGAACACGCTGAAGAGGAGCGCGAGCATCGAGGTCATGGTTTTCGCTGGCATAATGAACAAGACGATCCAGGTGAAGATGGGGGGGAATTGCAGCACGCGCATCGTGAAATTCGTGAGGCGATCGAGTCAGGCAGGATTTCACCCGGAGAAGGGCGTGAGAAACTGGAGACGGTAGAGCGCCACTCTCGTCACCAGGCTATCCAGAGAGAGTGGAGACGAGAATCGGAGCGACTGGAAGAAGCGGTTGAAGAGGGGGATCTTTCCCGCGAAGAGGGGCGGGAGAGGATGGAGGCTCTCGAGCGAGAGATGCTCGGAATGCACATGAAGTTTAAGCGCGAAGAGGTCTTGCGCTTGATTCGACATGCCGAGAAAAGCGGTGAGCTTTCGAAGGAAGAAGCACGTCAAAAACGGGAAGAACTGGGGAAGGAGTTTCGTGAGGACCGGGAACGCCGGGAAAGAGAGGAACTCGCGGGGACAGAGAGGCACGGGCAGGAGACTCCTCGCCGTGGAGGTGCCGACCGTGAGGGCGGGGCAACTGGTGAGCTAGGTGAAGGCGGCAAAGAGCGTCCGGGCCGGAGGCGATCGCCCTGAGCGGGGCGGGAGTGATCACCAGAAGTCACGGATGTAGAAAAATAGAACCCCTAGACACCTCGTAGTCTCTGTTCCTCATGGAGTTTTGCCAGGGTTATGTCGAGGGCGAGGGGCTTGGTATTTTCGGGTATTCCTGAAACAGGCAGGGATTATTTTTCGCTGCTCAGCGAAACGGGAGTGGCTCCGAGACGTTGGGCAATTTTCTCGAACGAATAATCAGAAGCAAGTGCTACCTGGGGAACCTCACTTTCCAAGCCTTCGAGCGATGAGTCCCATGTCAGGACCACGAATAGCGATCTTTGATTGCCCGCTTTGGCTATCGCTTCCACGGGGAACGCTCCCTGAAGGATCGAGATTCGACCTGATACGCTGGAAATGATTTCAGGGAAGTGAGGTGCTGTCGAGATGATGTGACAGTGCAGGTCTTCCTGTTGTTTGAGGAGATGCTCTACGACTTCCGTCGTCCGCCCGAATTGAGATTCGTCAGTGACAACGATGGCGAAGTGCAGTGGTTTCACCTCGTTTGTGAAGAAGGTGGGGGATTGGAACCCGTGTTTGCCGTGCCGGTCGAAAGGCTTCCCGGAGAGCTTCCAGCGATCGTGGAGCCAGAAGCAGTCCGCGGGAGATTCTCTCATGATCTGCTCAGTGATGTGGGCCACGTCTGCGCTGTTGGACTCTTCGTCGTGACCGACCGGCAGAAAGTAGCGAACCGTCCACCGGCCCGGCGCATCGGTAATGACGGCAACACCAATCAGAGAGGCGTCGGTTCGGCGTTTGAGGAGGTCGGGCAACGGAGTGTAGGGAGTTACCCGACCAAAGAACGGAACCAGAATGCCATGCCGGCCGACGCGCTGATCGGTCAGGATGCCGAGAATTCCGCGCTCCTTGAGGTGCTTTGTTGGTGCGATCAGTTTGTCGCGACGGGAAAAAGTTACGTTCTTCTGGCTTTCCCTTCGCTTCTTCACCAGGGCGTCGAGATAAGGATTGTTGAGCGGCCTGTAAAGAGCTCCGCTGGGGTTGTCGGGGCAGGCAAATTGACCTACCTGCGCCAGGATTTCCCAGTTCCCCATGTGAGCGAGGACGGCGATGATTCCCTTGCCGGAATCGATCAGGGGCTGAAGATCGTCGAGTCCCTCGATGTTGAAGCGTTTCCGGATTTTTTCTCTTGGCATGGTCGCCGTTTTGATCGAAGCGGCAACATTGGCAATGTTGCGGCGAAACACCTCGCGACTGAGTTCGAGGATTTCTTCGCGGGACTTTTCGTTTCCGAATGCGGCCTGCAGATTGCGGACCACCGAATTGCGGCGTTTGGCGGCGAACCGGTAGGCGAGATGACCGATGCCTGCTCCGATATGGTAGCACCAGGAGAGGGGAATGCAGCGCACGACGGCTTCGACGGAGCGAAACAGAAAATACTCGGCTTTCCACTGAATCTGTTTGGAACGTTTCGACATTGAAGTTCGCGCTATCCTTCGACGGGAATGAAGCGCATTTCAAGCATAGAGGAGCTTTGGAGTTGGGGACACGCCGTTGCGCAAGTAGGTACACCGCGGGTATTGCTCTGTCTCATTAAACCCTGTTTGATGGTGGACTTAACCCCCTACAGTCCATTGAAACGAATCTGCTTTTTCTTTCTCAGTCTCGCATTTGTGACCTCAAGCCTGAGGGCCGAGACCCCGCCCAATATCGTTTTCTTTTTTGCTGACGATCAGACCACGAGCACCCTGGGCTGCTATGGCAATGAGGTGGTTCAGACTCCGAACATCGATTCCCTGGCTGCCAGGGGGACGCGGTTTGCCGAATCTTTTGTCAGTCATCCTATCTGCTGGATCAGCCGGACGACCATCCTTACGGGACTGACAGGGCGCAGCTTCAGCACGCCCGACAATCCCGAGCAGGCGACGCCTGAGTCGGTTGAGAATCTTTATCCCGATATACTCAGGGCAAACGGCTACCGAACCGGCTATTACGGCAAGTGGCACGCTAAGATGCCTAAGGGTTTTGTGAAAGAGGATCACTTCGATGAGTTCGAAGCCATCGGTCGCAATCCGTTCTACAAAAAGATGCCCGACGGATCACTTCGCCACGAAACGGAGTTGATTGTCGATCGCGGCATCGAGTTCATTCAAAACCAGCCAAAGGGAAAGCCCTTTGCTTTGAACCTCTGGTTTAATGCCTGTCATGCCGAGGATGGCGATCGCCGTCCGGGGATTGGTCACTTTCCCTGGCCACGTGCGGTGGATGGAATGTATGAGGACGTGGTGATTGCGCCGCCGCGCCTCGACAAACCGGAAATCTTCGAGGCCCAGCCCGACTTTCTTCAAACTACCATCAACCGGGAGCGCTACTTCTGGCGTTGGAATACGGACGAAAAGTATCAGACAAATATCCGGGCCTACTACCGCATGGTCAGCGGAATCGATGGAGCGATCGGGCGATTCATGGAAGCGCTTGAGGAAGCGGGATTGGCCGATAACACCATCATTGTCTATTCCGCGGATAACGGGTTTCACATGGGCAATCGCGGTTTTGCCGGGAAGTGGTCTCACTACGAAGAGTCGATCCGCGTTCCCTTGATCATTTGCGATCCGCGAGTTCCGGAGAGCGAGCAGGGAAAGGTGAGCGATGCCATCGCCCTGAACCTCGATTTGCCCTCAACGTTCCTGGACTGGGCGGGAGCAGAAATTCCTGCGGTTTACCAGGGGCACAGTCTCAAGCCGGTAGTCGATGGAGAGAAGCCCGTCGACTGGCGCGCGGAGTCTTTCCATGAGCATGTCGCTGTTCGTTCGCGGATTCCGTCGTATGACTGCATTCGGAACGGCGATTTCAAGTACGTGCGATACTTCGACTACGACCACGAGTTTCTTCATGACCTTCGGAAGGATCCCGACGAGTTGGTCAACCTGGCGGATGATCCGGAATACGCTCCTGTTCTCAAGGAGATGCGCGAACGTACGGAGAAGCGAGTCGAAGAACTCGGTGGCCCTTTGGCACCACCCGGGCAGTTTACCTATTCGTCTCCGCCGCATCCGGTAGCCTCCGCCGCGGTCACGGTGAAGCCGGATGAAAACGGGTTTCAACATTTGCTGACCGGAAGCCGGCTGAACCAGTGGGCGGGAGATCCGCAATTCTGGTCAATGAAGAATGGTGTGTTGACCGGGGTGACCGATGGCTCATTGAAGATGAATCGTTTCATTACCTGGAAGGGATCGACGATCAGGAACTTTGATTTGCGTGTGAAGGTTAAGGTCAGCGAGGGCGGCAACAGCGGTCTTCAATACCGCGGCCACCCGGCACCGGAGCGAGGTCTCGATGTGGTGACAGGCTATCAATGCGATGTCGTTGCCAATAACCCGAACTACAACGGCATGCTCTACGAGGAAAAGGGTAGAAGGATTCTCTCGCATACGGGCGAGAAGGTGATCGTAGATAAGACCGGGCAACCGTGGGTGGTTGGCAAGTTCCCGGTGAAGGAGTTTGCGCCCGGCGAATGGCATGAATACCGGGTCCTGGTGAAGGGCAATCATCACCAGCATTGGATCAATGGACATCCGACGGCTGATCTGCTCGATTTTGATGAAGACGGTCGTTCCCTGGAAGGAGTGCTCGCCGTTCAGGTTCACGTGGGGCCTGCCATGGAAATCCAGTACAAGGACATGCGAATCAAGCAGCTGCCTGATGACCTGCCCCTCGAGAAAGCGGAGGACCACCCGATACAACCGGACGCCTACGGGGTGAAACCCCAGGGGAAACTTCCCAAGGACTGGAAACCGCCCGTCTACGGGAAGCGCTAGACTGACACCAATCTGTAAATTGAGCGGTGATCAGCTTCGGCGCTGAATCGTTTGGACCCCGGTCAGTAAGCAATCCGAATCGGGGTGCCAACGTCGAGCCACTTGTAGAGGCGCTTCGCCGGGTTCCTGCCTGTGATAGGAACGCGAATGCATCCGTGAGAGGCCGGGTAGTTGGGCACGACGCTGTAGCCGTGAATGAAGATGTGACCTGACACCTGGGTGCTCCAGGGCATTGGAGCGTTATGGTAAAGGCTGGAATAGTGCATCTCTTTCTTGTAGGGACCGGCGCGAAAGCTGCCGGTCGGCGTGCCGCGATTCTTGCCGGAACTGATCTTGGTCTGCATGACGAGGCGGTTGCCCTCATAAGCGCGAAGCCTCTGGTCGGTCAGGTTGATCTCGACCCGTTTGCCTTTGGGCGCTGATTGGGAGTTCGACGAACTCGGGGCCTTGCCGAAGATCCGGTTAAACAAAGGGACATCCTGGGCTGAAACTGGAGAAACAGTTGCGAAGCCAATGGCGACCAGGAGGGAGAGCACAAGGTTGGTAGAGCGCATGAAGAGAACGTATGCGCAGTTTGGTCACAAGAGGCAAGCGTAAGATTCAATTGATTCCGTAACTTCGAGCCGGTTACAGCGGAGAGGGATCGGTAAGTTTCTGGTATGGATGGACACAAATCAGGTCTTTTGTTATCGCGCGCATCGTGAAAGATTCCCTTCCCACCAAATCAATCCCCTCTGACTCAATGCACTCGATTTCTCTCTTCGCGACCGGCCTCTTTATTCTCTCTTTGGCATTTGCCGGGACGGCTGCGGATGAGCCTTGGAAACTCGAAGGGGAAGAGGGCTGGAGCAAGGGACTCGACTCATCCATGGGAGCGGTGATTGAGGATGGCACCATTTCGCCCGAAGGAGAGGAGGCCATGGTATTGACCACGCTTCATTCCACGGATGAAAAGCGTTCCGCCAAATCTCTCAAGTTGTCCCAGTCTCCGGTATGGCAGAACTGGATTCCGATCAAAAACCTCGGTCCGATAAACCTCAACGACGCTCCTGTCCTGCTCACGATGGGACCGGACAATTACTGGATGTTTGGTCGCTACGGGAGTGGGCAGCCTCGTCGCAAGAAGGGTGAAAAAGCAAAGCCGCAGCCTGAGTTTGAGCCGGAAGAGGCCACTTTGGAGGGCTTCGATATTCCGCTGCAGACGACTCGTTTTCCCAATCAATACAATGCTCCGGGAGGCCTGAAGCCGGGGAAGGGCGGCTACCATGCCTGGCAGAGCCGAGACATGAAGAACTGGGTGCATCATGGTCCGGTCACAGAAGGATTTTCAAAGTGGGTGACCAGCGCGGAGATGGTGGATGGAAAAGCGTTGATCTACTATGACTTCCCCAACGATCAGGATCCCCATGTCTATGTCGACAGTGACCTGACCGATGGCGAGCCGGGCGAGAACATGGGGATTGCCGTGAAGGACCCGTCTCACGGATCTGACGCCGGCTTTATCCGTGACCTCGATGGCAACATGCATGTCGTGATCGAGGACTGGAGTCCGATTTCTGCGAACAAAAGATCATGGGACTCGCCGCTGGCCGGTCACGCAGTCAGTCCTGATGGATTGGGGGACTTTGAATTCCAAACGCCTGCAGTGGATCATCGTACCAATCCAACCGGGAAGATTGAGACCTACAATCACCCCCACTGGGCCAAGGAAGATCCCGAGAACTACGAAACGAACGTGGCTGAATACGAGGTGCACGAGCCGGAGCAGGAAGCATACGGGGACTGGGCGCTGATCTGTATTGGCGGCCAGTATTACCTGTTCGGTGATTACGATCCTGCCGGTAGCCACCAGATGAGTGTTGGTTGGTTCACCACCTCATCGATCGATGAAGAGTTCACCTGGTGTGATCACATTGGAAACGGACATCCCGATCCCGATGTTGCTTTTGCGGAAGGTCAGTTTTATCTCGCGACTCAGCAGCAGACTGACTACGTGAGTCCCGGCCCCTGGGTGGAGACAATCGATGCGAGGGTGGGAGTTGATACCACCAACGACGGGAAAGCTGACCACTGGAGCGGTTGGGCTGAGATGAAGGAATCGTACGACTACATTGAGGGTTTCTCCAAGCAGGTCGCGGTTGCGCCTGCTGAGATGGATCTCTCAGACCTTCCGGAAGGCTATGGTTTTCAGGTTGAATTGAAGCTGACTGATTCCACGGAGAACAAGTCAAAGCCGATCATCGAGAGTCTTGAACTTGAGTTTGAGTAAAAGGCTCGATTCGTTGTGGCGTCGAAGCGGGCGAGTCAGTTAGCCGGTTGCTTCCTCGCGAGACGCTCGCCTGATGCGTTGTCGCCAAATGATCCGAATGGTCGACGCGGCGATGACGGCGCCGACCAGGTTTGCCACGAGGTCCCATCCCGTGTTCTCATAGTCACCGACATTGTTTTGGGGCAGCAGCATCATTGCGAAGAACTCGATTACTTCGTTGAGGGAACCAAATCCCATGCCTGCTGTGGCGCAGATCGACAGCATCCCCAACGTCGGTTTCAGCCGGCTTCCGTCGTGACTCCGGACTCGCCCAGCAAGGGCCTGCCAGCAAAGCCACGTAACCAGGCCGACGCCATAGCCGTGAACCAGTTGATCGTATTTCAAGTAGCCGGGAATGATTCGCCAATTGTAGAGGACGCCGGTGGTGCCCTCGTGATGCCAGTGATCCGGAATGGGAATGAGCCCGCCCAACATGTGGGCAAGGCCCCAGATACTGAATCCCCAGAGGATGGCGCGACTCAGACCGGCACGATTGTAAACTCCGATTACGGCAATGAATGACTGACAGAACAGCGAGATAGAGCAGGAACTCGTGGTTTCCTCGGCTGATAATAAAGATCGCACCGATAGCGAGGTAAATTATCGAGAAGGCCAGGACCTCATGCAGTTGCCGTTTTGTCGCGGGCTTGTGCCTATGCTAAAGATCACCCGAATTTGGTAGTTTCGCGACCTCCAATCCGGTTTGCTGCAATTTGGCAGTTTCGCGATTTGAACTTAGAATCATGGCATTCAACTTGCTTGAAAGAGTTCCTTCTTGATAGAAGATCGCCAAACAAAAATAATACGAGGACGCCAATGTTAGACGATTTGCGGTCA
>JABSSQ010000040.1 GCA_013213905.1 Verrucomicrobiales bacterium
ATCAATGAAGCTGCCTCCTCGAGCGCTGGCCGAGTTTGCTCCAAGCACGAAATTGGTGGTGTCACCGGTGAGTGAGCCATATTCAAGGACGGAGATATTGCCCACTCCCGTATTGGCAATATCGACGGTGATCGTGGTGGGAGCTGAAACATCCAGCGTGCTGGTGGTTCCAAGCGCTCCCGCGGTCGCGGCATCGATGGCGAGGGTGTGAGTCGTGCCACCAAAAACGAGATTGCCGGAGGTGCTGCCTTCGCCGCCAATGTTACCACCGTTGGCGACGGTGATGTTGCTGGCAAGAGAGCCACCGATTTCGAGGATTCCCTCATTGATGGTGGTGTCTCCGGTGTAGCTGTGGGCACCGGTGTTGGCCAGGGTCAGGTTTCCGGCTCCTTGTTTGACTAGGCCACCTCCAGCGCCGGAGATCAAGCCACTGTAGGTCGTGCTGGAGCCGTCTCCGATGGTCAGTGTGTTGGACTGAAGGTCGATGTTGCCCGTACCAGTGAGCGAGCCGATCCTTTCGTCGTTGTTGAGCTGCAGGTTACCGAGACTGCCGTTCTGGTTCAGGGTGACGAGATGAGTATCGCTCAGAGCGTTGCCGCCTGCCACAATGAGAAGACCGTTGTTCACGCTCGTCGCCCCGTAGTTGTTGGTTCCCGAGAGAAGCAGGGTGCCGTCATTCCCTTTGATCAGGGTTCGATCGCTGCCGTCGTTGGTAATGTCGCTGGAAATGGTGACTTCTGCCCCGACGACGAGGGTGTTGTTGTCGATCGCAAAGAGGCGGTCGGCTCCGGCTAGTTGAACTGTACCTCCTGAAATGGTGGCGGTGTTGGCGTTGGAATTGTTGCCTGCGGACTGGTCGCCGTCGTAGTCGACGTTTGTTTCGAGAACCAGGGTGCTGCCGTTGGCGATATTGACGAAGGAGTTCCCGTCGCCCTGAGAAGTCGAGCCGAGGAGGAAACCATTGCTCAGTTGCAGCGTGGCCGTGTCGATGTTGAGCGTTCCGTAGCGGAGCTCGATACGACCAGTGCCGTAGTCAGCGCCGGAGGCGAGGGTGAAGGTGCCGTTGTCGCGAATGTAGGTGCGAAGGTAGTTGTTGCTGGACGCCGTGTTGGTGCCGCTGAAGGTCTTGGTTCCTCCGTTGGCAACAAACAGATCGATTCGATCAGTTTCGGGAGTGGCAGTCTCGTTAATGTTGCCACTGAGGGTGATGTTCCCGTTTCCATTCAACCAGAAGCGATTGGCGCGGTTGTTCGCTGTCGTACCGCCCGTGCCGACAGCAATGTCTCCTGTAAGAAGCAGGTCAGCACTGGTGCTGTTGTTGGTGATTCGGTTTTCGTCAGCAAATCCGGCAGTACCCGTTCCGTCGCCGAGGGCAATGCTGGCGGCGATGGTTTGGTTGTTGACGACGTCGCTGTTCACGACAATATCGGCGTCGTTCGAGCCGTTGTTGTCGTAAATGACAGAAAGAATGAGAGTGTCGATTCCGGACGCGCCGATGGTGTAGGAAGCGGCGTTGCTGCTGTTAAAAATGATGCCGCCTGACTGCGTGGTTCCCTCTAAGTCGATGGTGGTGTTATCGCTCACCTCCGTCGCATTCCCACTGAAGGTCGCGATATCACCAGAGGCGCTTCCTGGAACAGTGTCCGAGCCCCAGTTTGTGTTGGTATTCCATTTTTCATCCGTTTCGCCGTCCCATGTGGCGCTTTGCGACCAGGCTGACTGGGCCAAGGCGATGGATAACAGGAGCGCAGCAAAAATTCGCGCATCCGCGAAGGAAGTGAAATATCTCATGATGACTAGCGTTAGCGCTTTAATACTGGCTCGCAATCACTTGCGAACGGTGTTCAGAGAAGACAAGGGGCCACAAAGACCACTCGTTTCCAACGAAATGAAGATATTCTATTAAGCAAAATTTGTATTTTATTGAGCAATTCAAGCTCTTCCCGACAAGTTTTGGGTCAAATATCGCGGCGACGGGTGGATTTTCGTGGCTCACTTTTTTTGGCGGGGGTTTCCCGTGGTGACTGCTTTCGCCGGGCCGCTTTTTTTGCCGGGGCTTTTTTCTTCGGCGTGCTGGCTTTCCTTGTGAGCGTCTTCTTCGCAGGCGTTTTAGCTACGGTCTTTTTTTTCACGGCAGCCTTTTTCTTCACGTCAGGTCTGGCCTCGGAGACCGGTTCGAGTGCGGCTTCTCCCTGACTTTTTCCGGTGATCTCTTCCTGCTCTGCTTTGGGAATGCGGGAAACGCGATCAACAGGGTGTCTTGTCAGGATGTTGCCCTTGGCACCGCGTCCCTTGATGGCGAGCTCGCCAAAGCGGAAGTCGATCTGAAAATTGCGAAGACGCAGATCGGACTTGAGATGAACGCGAACGACGACGTCGGCTTCCTCCTCGGTGTCGTGTTCGCTGAGCCAGAGCACTCGCGTGCCGGGTTTGCCTCCGGTGAGATCGTAGAGCTTTTCGCGGGTTACGCCGGTGACCTGGAAACGTTTCACCATGGCTCGACCACCGCGACCATCGCGGTAGATCATGTTGTAGTACTTCGGCTCGTCTTTCTTGAAGACGTGAACAATGAGGTTGTCTTTTCCGATGAAGACCTTGTCGGCGATCTTGACGACGCGCATGGTGCCGTCGCGGGAGAAAGCGATGATGTCGTCGAGGCGCGAGCATTTCTCAACGGACTCGTCGCGCTTCATGGAGTAGCCGGCGAAGCCTTCCTTGCGATTCACGTAGAGCGTGTCGTTGGCCACGACGACCTGCTTGGCGGCAACGCGGTCAAAGCGGGCGAGCTCAGTGCGGCGGCCACGATCTTTGCCGTATTTCTCTTTAATGTTCTGGTACCATTTGATGGCGTACTGAGTGAGGCGGCGAAGGTGTTTCTTCACCTCGGCGATCTGGTCTTCGAGGCCCTTGATGAGTTCGTCGGCCTTGAAGGCGTCGTATTTCGAGATGCGCTTAATCTTGATCTCGGTGAGGCGAACGATGTCTTCCTCGGTGACCTCGCGCTTGAGCAGCTTGAGGAACGGCTTCAAGCCCTTCCAGATTTCGTCGATAACCGCTTCCCAGGTTTCGCATTCCTCGATGCGGCGGTAGATGCGATTCTCAATGAAGATTTTTTCGAGGCTGGAGAAATGCCAGCGTTCCTCCAATTCGCCGAGCTTGATCTCGAGTTCCTGCTTGAGCAGGGCGCGAGTCTGTTTGGCGCTGTGCTTGAGGATCTCCGTAACGCCGAGGAACTTCGGCTTATTGTCCTGAATGACGCAGGAGTTGGGGGAGATGCTGACTTCACAGTCAGTAAAAGCGTAGAGTGCCTGGAGGGTTTGATCGGTATCGACGCCTGCAGGGAGGTAGACGTGGATCTCAACGTTCTCGGCGGTGCAATCCTCGAGGCGGGAAATGCGGACTTTGCCCTGTTCGTTGGCCTTGAGGATGGAATCACAAAGGCTCGAAGCCGTGGTGCCGAAAGGGACTTCACGAATTACCAGTTGGCGAGCTTTGACGCGCTCGATTCGGGCACGCACCCGAACTTTCCCGCCACGAAGGCCGTCGTTGTATTCGGAGACATCGGCAATACCTCCCTGGAGAAAGTCGGGAAAGATCTCAAAGTCTTCCTTCTTCAGCGCCGAGATGCAGGCGTCGATGAGTTCGTTGAAATTGTGCGGAAGAATCTTACAGGCCAAGCCGACTGCAATGCCTTCGGCACCGTGAGCCAGAACGAGGGGAAACTTGGAAGGGAGGGTGACGGGTTCCTTGTTGCGTCCGTCATAGCTCGCCGCCCACGTCGTGGTCTTGTGATTGAAGAAAACTTCGTTGGCGAACTTGGAGAGTCGGGTCTCAATGTATCGCGGAGCCGCGGCGGAGTCGCCCGTCAGGATGTTGCCCCAGTTTCCCTGGATATCCACGACCAGTTCCTTCTGGCCCATGTTGACGAGGGCATCGCCGATCGACTGGTCACCATGCGGGTGGTATTGCATGGTATGGCCGATGATGTTGGCGACCTTGTTGAAGCGACCGTCGTCTTTTTCCTTGAGCGAATGAAGGATGCGTCGCTGAACCGGTTTGAGTCCGTCATCGATGTGCGGAACCGCACGTTCGAGGATGACGTAGCTGGCGTAGTCGAGAAACCAGTCAGCATACATGCCCTTGAGCGGCTGCTGAGGTTGGGGTGTGTCTTCAGGCATGGGAAGTCTATCTCTTGATCTTGCTCTTAATCCTGATCTTGATCTTCTGTTTGGTGACCGGATCCATAGAAGACTTCGTCTTCTCGAACACGATCCGAATCACCAAAATCGCGCTCAGGGTCGTTTGCTTTGATTAAACCGATCAACATTCGGATGAGTTCGGCCAGTTGTGTTTTTCCTGGATGAGTTTCAGTCTGAGTGAAAATGTTTCGAGCCGTTCCGACGTCGAGCGCGGCTGCGCATTCGAGAGCTGAACCTCTTGCGATGTCGAAGTACCTACATCGGTCCCTAGATGACCACTTTCCATTTCCTTCAGCGATGTTGAGGGGGATAGAGATGGAGGCTCTGTCGAGTTGATCACGAAGTGGAGCTTGCTTGGGGAGATCATCGACGAGAGTAGCGGCCCAGGAAACGAATTGGATGGATCGCTGGTAGACCGTGAGTTTTTCGTGGTCGAAGAGCGGTTCCATAAAAGAGCAAGATCAAGATTAAGATCAGGAGCAAGAGTGGTGTCTAAGCAGCGTCTCCCTCCTCAATGAGATCTGTCTCCACCTTCAAATTCCGGATAATAAACTCCTGCCTCTGCGGGGTGTTCTTGCCCATGTAGAAAGTCAGCAGATCCTTAATCGCCTTCGGCTTCGGCGGCATTTCCACGGGTGAAAGGCGAATGTTTTCGGCAATGAAGAATTTGAATTCGTCGGGTGAGATTTCTCCGAGCCCCTTGAATCGGGTGATCTCAGGATTCTTCACTTCTTCGAGAGCCTGAAGCCGTTCCTCTTCAGTGTAACAGTAGCGAGTCTCCTGTTTGTTCCTTACCCGGAAAAGCGGGGTCTCGAGAATGTAGAGATGGCCTTCACGAATCAGGTCGGGGAAAAACTGGAGGAAGAAGGTCAGCGCGAGCAGGCGAATGTGCATGCCGTCGACGTCGGCATCGGTCGCCAGTACGACCTTGTTGTAACGAAGATTCTCAATGTCGTCTTCAATACCAAGCGCGGCCTGGAGCAGGTTAAACTCTTCGTTCTGGTAGACGACCTTGCGGGTCATACCGAAAGAGTTGAGTGGCTTGCCTCGGAGTGAGAAAACGGCCTGGGTATCAACGTTGCGTGCCTTGGTAATGGAGCCGCTGGCGGAGTCACCCTCGGTAATAAAGAGCGTCGATTCGTCGGCGAGCTTGTGCTTGGAGTTCAAGTGGGCACGGCAGTCGCGCAGCTTCTTGTTGTGGACCTTGGACACCTTGGCTCGCTCGCGGGCAAGTTTCTTGATGCCCTTCATCTCCTTGCGCTCGTGCTCGGAGCGCTGGATTTTTTCGGTGAGCGCAGCAGTGGTGTCCTTGTTGCGGTGGAGGTGGTTGTCGAGTTGCAGGCCGATGAAATTGCCGACAAAGGTTCGGATCGTTTCGCCGTCGGGCGACATGTGGGTGGAGCCCAGCTTGGTCTTGGTCTGCGATTCGAAGACGGGATCTTCCACCTTTACGGCGACGGCAGCGACGATGCCGCCCCGGATGTCAGTGGCGTCGTACTGCTTCTTCAGGTGAGTTCTTACGGTAGTGACAATGGCTTCCCGAAAAGCGGCGAGGTGAGTGCCGCCCATGGTGGTGTGCTGGCCGTTGACGAAGCTGTAGTATTCTTCGCCGCTCTGTTCGGTATGAGTAAAGGCAACTTCAATGTCTTTCCCTGATAGATGAATGATAGGGTAAATTGGTTTCTCCCCGCCATCGAGGTTTTCGTTGAGCAGGTCGAGCAGGCCGTTCTTCGATTTGAACTTCTTGCCGTTGAGCGTCAGCGTCAGCCCGGTGTTGAGGTAGGCGTAGTTGCGCAGCATGGTTTCGACGTATTCGAGGTTCCACGCGAAGGTGCCGAAGATCTCTTCGTCGGGCTCAAAGGAAACCATGGTGCCGTTTGGCTCCGTCGTCTTGGCGGCCCGCTTCATCTCATCCTTGATGTGGCCTTTGCCAAATGAGATACCCTTGGTCTGCTTGTCGCGGAAGGCGGCGATCTCGAAGAAGTCAGAGAGGAAGTTCACCGCCTTGATGCCGACCCCGTTGAGGCCGACCGATTTCTTGAAAGCCTCGCTGTCGTACTTGGCGCCGGTGTTGATGATGGAGGCGCAGTCCTTGAGCTTGCCCAGTGGAATACCGCGGCCGTAGTCCCGCACGCGGACGAAACGATCGTCGATCTCGATGTCGATCTGCTTGCCATTACCCATCACGAATTCATCGATGCAGTTATCGATGACCTCCTTGAGCAGGATATAGATTCCGTCGTCCTGGGCGCTTCCGTCACCGAGTTTTCCGATGTACATCCCCGGTCGGAGACGGATGTGTTCACGCGGTTCCAGCGAGCGAATGTGCTCTTCGGTATATTCGGCAGCCATGGAGTAGTTAGTTGAGGGGTATTCCAGTATTTAGGAAAACTGAAATAAATTCAACCCGAGAATGGCTAAGGAAGATCTGCGGGGTGGGGCACGTGACTTAATTAACGCGCGAAGGGAGAGGAGATAACAGGAGATTCGATGGAATAAAGAATCATGCTTCAAAACTTAGGCAGCCGCGTCAGTTCTGACGCATCGCCTCCCGGGCTAACCCAATTGGCGAGGCGAGCATTACTCGCGGTGGAGGCAACGAGTTCACCATCGTGAAACACCCGGATAGCAAAGCCGTGGTAGTGAACCTTAGTCCTGTTTCGCTCTTTCTTGGGAACACCATCGTGATTGTCAGCCTTTCCCTTGTAGGAGCTTTCGGCGCGTGTGAAGAGATCCAGCTCTCTCGCTTCGCCTTGTCGCAGTTTCAGGGTGTGCTCGGATCGGGACATGACGTAGTAGTCGCGCTTGCGATCGGTGATCCCGAGCAGCCAGACCTCTGCCTTCACTTCGGTAGGATGAGAGGAGGCGTTGTGAACCCTGGCTCCGACACGCCACCGATTCTGGTTCATCTTGGACGGGCTGGCTTCCTTGGCGCCCTGGACTCGGATGTTGGGCGGTTTGTTAGCGGCGTCCCCGGCGGCAGCGACGGCTTCTTCCCAGAT
>JABSSQ010000400.1 GCA_013213905.1 Verrucomicrobiales bacterium
AGTGCCCTTCGCAGGCACCAGCGACATAAGTCCGGCAAGTCGGCCAAGTCCAGAATTAGAACACCGCATATATGAGCAATTCCTACGATTTCATCGTCCTCGGAGGTGGCAGCGGAGGCTACGCCGCCGCCCGGACCGCCCACGAACACGGCATGAAAACCGCCGTCATTGATGGGGCCGAAACCCTCGGCGGTCTTTGCATCCTGCGTGGCTGCATGCCCTCAAAGTCACTCATCGCCTCCTCAAATCTTTATCGCTCCATGCGGCGGGCCGAGGAGTTCGGACTTCGCTCAGGTGAGACCGAAGTCCACCCCGGGGAAATCGTCGCACGAAAGCGCAAGCTCATCGGGGAGTTCGCCGATTACCGGCAGGAGCAGCTCGAAGACGGTCGGTTTGACCTCATCCGCGGCACCGCTGCTTTCACCGGATCAAACTCACTCCAGGTCACTCCGATCGACGGCAGCGAACCTTTCGAAGTCGAGTTTCGCGCCGCGACAGTCGCCACAGGATCGGTGATCACCCGCCTTCCCATCGAGGGACTCGAGGAAGCCGGTTACTGGACCAGCGACGACATTCTTGAAACTGAGGAGATCCCGGATTCCATCATCGTTCTGGGCGGGGGTGCCATCGCCCTGGAGATGGCCTGCTACCTCGAAGGCCTTGGCAAAGAGGTCACCGTGATTCAGCGCAGCCCGCAACTCATCCGTGGATCAGACCTCGACATCGCGAAGGCACTTGAGGGCGCGATCTCCGAAAGGGACAACATGACGGTCCACACCGGGACGGCACTCAAGCGCGTCGAAACTGATTCATCGAGCGGCCTCAAGACGGTCTACTTCGATCAGGACGGCGAAGAAAAATCCGCTTCCGCCCAGCAAATTCTCCAGGCGCTGGGACGAAAGCCCAACTCCGCCGGTCTCAACAGTAACGCCGCCGGACTCGCTATCGAAGAGAGGAGCGGTCGAGTCAGCTGCAGCCCGGATCAACGCGCCGGCGTCCCACACATTTTCGCTGCTGGAGATATCTGCGGTCCCCACGAGGTCGTTCACATCGCTATCGAGCAGGGCGAAATCGCAGCCCACAATGCGGCCGCCATGCTCGGATTTATCGACGAAGCCGAAAAGGAAATCGACTACCGCCTCAGACTCTATGGAATCTTCACCGATCCCGAAGTCGCCATGGTGGGCATGAGCGAAAACGAAGCCCGCGAAAGCGGTCGCAGCATCAACGTCGCCACCTATCCCTTCGACGATCACGGCAAATCCATGGTCATGGGCGAAACTCACGGTTTTGTGAAAATGATCGGCGATGCCGAAACCGAAGAGATTCTGGGAGCATCAGTCATCGGCCCTCACGCCACGGAATTGATTCACGAACTCGTCGTCGCCCTCCATTTTCGCGCAACAGCTTCAGAATTTATCAAAATTCCACACTATCATCCGACCCTAAGCGAAATCTGGACTTATCCGGCAGAAGACCTTTTAATTTCCGGCTGATTGCCGTATAATCAAACCGGAATCGGAACAGACCGATTTCATCCACTCCTTGTTAATTTCAAATTCCCAGTACCGTGCTCGAACAGATCATCAATCAAGACGAAGAGAGCGAATTTAACGACCTCGGCGAGGCTTCTGACGAAAGCGGCAGCGACGTCAAGAGCAGCTCTTCTTCCATGACCGGAAACAAGAACATCCTTTCCAGCGATGTGGAAATCAAAGGTAAGCTCCGCTTCTCCCGCGATCTCATCATCGACGGCCGCATTGAAGGCGAAGTGAACTCCGAAGGCGACCTTACCGTCGGCGAAAACGCCCAGATCATCGGCGACATCAAAACCCGCTCGGTCACTGTCTACGGCAAAGTCACCGGCAACATCACGGTGACGGACCGATGCGAGCTGAAGGGCAACGCGGAACTCAACGGCGACATCGTCGCGGCAAAGCTTGCGATCGAAGAAGGCGCTGTGTTCCTTGGCCTTTCAACCGTAGGTGCCCCCTCCACCCCGGAGGACAACACGGTCACTCCTTTCACTCCTCCGTCCAATGACGAAGGCTCGTCCGATGAGAACAATGACTCCGGCGACTCACACGAAGGAGAACATTATTCCTGACAGTCCTGACTGAATTACATCAAGAGGGACCGGGGAACCGGCCCCGAAACCAAGGCGCGCCGGATTCACAGGGCGCGCTTTTGTTATCACCTCAAGACTTCCATTCGTGTTTCGAAAGTTCCACAAGGTCAAAAAAGTTAACCTGACATGCCCCTACTGCGGGCACGTTCAGGAGGAGCCGCCCATGGCTGTCTCTTCTTTCTGCCAGTCCTGTGGAGATCATTTTCGAATTATCCGGGGCGTCGCGGTCGCCAATCCGGGCATCAAGGTTTCAGGCATTGCCGAGATCAAAAGCTACGGCAAGGGCAAGCCAGAGGTCGAACTCCCCTTCGACTGGGCCAAGGGCGACCCTGACGAGAACAGCACCGCCGATATTTCTGAAGAATCCTGGGTCGCCAATCCGGAAAAGAACGGAGGAAAGCCCCAACCCCTCCCCGAGCCGGCCGAAGGTGAAGAAGAAGCTGTCGGAATTTCCGCCGGTGCCTTCTTCGGACTCGTCGATGACGAAAACCTTGATAAGGAACCACCTGCGGAAGACGGCAAATCCCTTGGAAACGAAGCTCAAAGTTCCGAGACACTGGCCGAAGGTTCCATGGAGGCCATGATTGGCCCTTCAGACGAAAAGCAGAAAATGCCGCCCAACTACGTGCCGCCGGAGCAGCGCAAGAAGGCCTCTGAAAGCGGCAGCACTTTCGAAGTTCGCTGCTTCCGCTGTTACCACATCCAGCAGGTTTCCCGTTTTGCCAAGTCGACCCAGTGCGAGCGTTGCAGCGTCTACATCAGCCTGGCCAACTACGAGGTCAAAGCTCACAAGAGCCACACCCTGCGAACCCGGGGCGATATCGTCATCGCCAAGCGCGGAAGCCTCACGGATTGTGAGATCGCCTGTCACCACCTTGTCGCCAACGGCAGCATTGATGCCTACGTCGACTGTTCCGGCGACGCCACCTTCCGAAAGTCCGGCGTGGTTCGCGGCGAGGTGTTCTGCCGCCGGCTTCTCATTGATAAACACTGCGAAGTGGAGTTCCCTGACGGAGTCAAAGTCCAACGCGCCGATATCAACGGCACCCTCAAAGGCAACCTGACCTGTTCGGGCACCGTCAAGATTTCCAAGGCCGGCATCGTAGAAGGCGATGTGAAGGCGATCGACATCATCATCAAAGAAGGTGGCACTGTTACCGGCGAAACAGACATTGACCCTGACACCACCACTGAGCTACCCGTCAAGATGGGCACCAACTCATCCGTCATCGGCTGATCCAACCCTGCCACAACCAAACTCATTTTTCCTGCCATGAGCGCTACTGCTACCTCAACTGATATTCGCGAAGATATTCTGCGCCTGAAGAAAGAACGCAACGCTGTCATCCTCGCCCACAATTACCAGATCCCGGAAATCCAGGATATTGCCGACTATGTGGGCGACTCGCTCGGACTTGCCTTCCGTGCCCAGGAGACCGATGCCGACGTCATCGCATTCTGCGGCGTTCACTTCATGGCTGAAACGGCCAAGATTGTGAACCCGGAAAAAACCGTAGTCCTTCCCGATGCCGACGCCGGTTGCTCGCTCGAAGAATCCTGCCCGGCCGACGAACTGGCCGCCTTTCTCGAAGAAAACAAGGAGAAGAACTACTACGTCGTCACCTACATCAATTCCTCGGCTGCGGTGAAGGCACTGTCCGACGTGATCTGCACCAGCGGCAACGCGGTCAAGATCGTCGAAGCCGCTCCGAAAGACCGTCCCATTCTTTTCGCGCCGGATCAGAACCTCGGAGCCTGGGTCTCCCAGCAGACCGGACGTGAAATGGATTTCTGGGACGGCAGTTGCTACATCCACGTTGAGTTTACTCGCGAGAGCATCCAGTCGATTAAGGACGAATATCCCGACGCCGCTGTCGTCGCGCACCCCGAGTGCACCACTGCCGTGCGCCTTCTCGCCGACGAAGTCTGTTCCACCGAGAAGATGGTCGACTTCTGCCGCGACACCGACGCGCAGAACATCATCGTCGTGACTGAAGCCGGAATGCTTCACCGCATCCAGAAAGAGGTTCCCGAGAAAAACCTCATCGCCGGCCCCACTGATCGATGCGCCTGCGCCGAGTGCCGTTTCATGAAAATGAACACGCTCGAAAAACTCTACAACTGCCTTCGCGATCTGAGTCCTTCCGTTACCCTGGACGAAGAATTTCGCGAAGCTGCCAAGAAGCCGATTATGCGGATGCTTGAGCTGAGCAAATAACCCGACTTAACTTCCACTAAGACCCCCGAAAAACATGAGCGACTATCAATGGGACTCCACCTTCACGGAACTCTTCAATCGCTGCCTTGAGCAATACAAGTGCGGCAACGAAGACTTCAACGGTTACTACTCCGAAGCCGACCTCGCTTTCCTGAAGTCCATCGGCTACAAACCTCGCGAGTTGTTCGACTTCGTCGAAGATTTCGGTGACGGAGGTGAGCCCACCCTGACCACCGCAGTCATGATCGCCAGCGTCCGCCGCGACTATCTCGCGCACGTTATGGACGGGCAGCTCAGCGATCACGAAATCAAACCGGAAGAACTCCCCGGCAAAGGCGAAGAACTCGAAGGTTTCGTCTGGCTTCCGCGCATCATTATGAAAGCGAGAGGAAAGCTTCGCGGTGAGTTAGACCCTAACATCATGTTCAGCTGTGGTGGTGACCGCAATTTCCTCCGCACCCACGATATCGCGCCTTCTGATTTTCTCCGCGCCGTCTGGGCAGCCGGAGACGACGACAGCAAGATCGTCGACTTCGTTAAG
>JABSSQ010000401.1 GCA_013213905.1 Verrucomicrobiales bacterium
AACCGTCCCTGCCCAGCTCAACCGCCCGACCAGCGACGCCGGAAATGGAAACCAGGTCGCCTGAAGGCACCTCGTCCAGTTTCCAGCGAGCGATTAAACGGGGGGCCGTTTTGGATTCGACCCGCAGCTGTTGCATCGCGAGGATTTCGCCCGCTTCATTGAGTTTCGCGGTGAATCCGGCTTCCAACGGCTGAATCCGACGGGCCGCGCCGGGCGACCCGAGGTGCAGATCAACGAGGCCTTCGCTCACGGTCACATCCGACTCTCGCGTCTCCCCGTTCACCGCCAATTCAAATCGAGTTCCCAGGTCAACGACCTCCATCGATTCGGTCGCAACCACAAAGTTGCGAGCCGACTCCGGGGCATACACCCTGACGTGCCCATAATCGAGATAAGAGCGCATCGCTGAATCGATTCCAAACTCGGCCGGACCGGTCAACTCGACACTGGCTCCGCTACCGAAGACGATGCGCAAGTCTCCGCGCTCCAACCGCACCCAACCTTTGTCGAGAGCGCTTCCTTCGGTTCGCGGAAGCTGATGGTTGGCGCTGAAGACGGCATCCTTGCTCACAAATTCCAATCGTGCGATGGGTGCCTCCGGGTTCGGTTTCAGCCACAAGGCTCCCAGGGCCAGGCCGGCCACCAGCATTGCCGCGATACCGAGCCATGACGGCACGCGGGTGCGCGGAAGTGCGATGAGGTTGGTCTCGCTGGCGGGGTGGGCGGCTCTTTGGGCCCGTTCCAGATCGGCCACCGTGATGGCCTGCTCTGCGATCTGAGACAGCAGGGCGCGAGCGCTCTGATTCTCTTTCAACCACGCCTCCACCGCGAGACGCTCGTTTTCGGGCAGTTCGCCGTCGAGGTAGCGCAGTAGCCGCTCGGGGTGGTTTCGCTTTGGAAAGTCCGCGCTCATGTCGTCGAATGGGTCATCTGGGTTTCGACACATTTCCGCAAGCCCGCATGGAGTCGCGAAAGCCGTTGGTAGATCGCATCCCGCTTCGCATCGACCTGATTGGCGATCTCGCTGCAGTTGTGCCCCAGGTCGTAGCGGAGTTGAAGCAGCTTCCGTGAGTTTTTCGGCAACTGCTCCACACACGTGCGCAGCGATTCGATCCGTTTTCCCTCGGGTGGGGCAATGGCACCGCTATCCCAATCGCCCGCCAGAAGATCGAGGATCTCCTCATCGATACCGACTCGCTCACGTCGATGCTTGCGCAACCAGTCGAGCCCTTCCCGTCGCGCCGAAATCATGGCCCAGGAAAGCAACGCGGCTTCTGCCTCGAACTGGACTTCTTTGGTCACCGCCTTGATGACCGTGTTCTGGAAAATATCTTCAGAGACGTGGGCGTCCTGCACCACGACCCAGGTCGCCGCCGAGATTCGCTCGCGCGACTGCATGAGAAAGCGAAGGATTTCCTGTTCTGAAAGTGGCATTCCAGAAAGTAAAACTCATCAACGGCTCGAATCCTGACATCTTTTTTCGAAAAATTATTAGAACACGCCGGGAGATCTGCCGGGGCTGAGTCTGATTCAGGCGTTTCCCTGGGGTCGAGATGACCGGTAGACTCCACGATGAGAGTGCGCGATGACCGCATCTCCTATTCCCCGGTGCTCTGCTGCAGCAGCCAGAGATACAACTCCGGCGTCTTCAGGGCCGGGCCGCGGGAGTTGTGCCCCACCTTGGGGTAGCCGGTCCACTTGAACTGCGGATTGATGGCTTTCATCGCTGATCCGAAATGCGGCGACTGACTGGATGCGACGCTATGCCAAAACGGAGAAATCACTCAGCCTCGATGAACCGGGAGCGATGGAGCAACTGAAGCAGGGAGTCGACTACTTTCCGGACTCTGCGTGGATGAATAGGTCGGGCAGGGTCATGCTCAGTGGCGTCCAGTAGGTGATTGCCAGCAAGGCGACTGTCATCACCAGGTAAAAGGGGAGCATCGCTCGGGAGACCTTAATAATATCACTACCGCCGACTCCGGCACCGACAAACAGACAGGTGCCCACCGGCGGGGTGAGTAGGCCGATGCTGAGGTTGGCAATGATGATGATTCCAAAGTGTATTGGATCGATTCCGAGAGTTAGCGCGATGGGTAGAAGGATGGGCGTAAAGATGAGGACGGCAGGTGTTATGTCCATGAAGACACCCACGCCGAGAAGGATCAGGTTGATCATCAACAAGAGAATCAGCGGGTTCTCCGAAATGCTCAGCAGCGCTGCGCTGACCTGTTGCGGCACTTGTTCCTGGGTGAGCAGGCGGCTCATGGCGTAGCTGCTGGCCACCAGAAAAAGAACCACTGCGGTCGTGCGTGCCGCACGTAAGGTGATGGCCGAAAGGTCGGTGAGTTTGATCTCCCGGTAGAATACACATCCTAGTAGAAGTGCCCATAGCACGGCGATGGCAGAGGCTTCGGTGGCGGTGAAGATTCCGCCAAGGATGCCTCCCAGGACGATGATCACGAGAAGTAGACTCGGAAACGCCCGGAACACGGTGCGCCAGAATGACGGTGGCGTGACGTGAGTCTTTGCTTTCCCGTAGCCGCGGCTCTGACAGATCACCAGAGCAACCAGCATGATGCCGAGACCAATGAGAATGCCGGGCAGAATGCCTGCGAGGAACAAGGCTGCAACCGAGACGTTGCTCGCCACGGTGGCGTAGACAATCATCGTGTTGCTTGGAGGGATGAGCAGTCCGGTGGTGGCAGCGGAGGAGGTGATCGCGATATTGAAATCGCGGTCATAGCCCTTTTTTTTCATCTCCGGGATCAGGATGCCCCCGATTCCGGACACGGCGGCGACGGCGGAACCGCTGATCGCCCCGAAAAGCATGCAGGTCACCGTGTTGACGAGGGCGAGACCTCCGGGAAGCCTGCCGACGAGAGCGGTGGCGAGATCAATGAGGCGGCGAGCGAGTCCGCCGCTGCCCATGAGTTCTCCGGCGAGGATAAAGAAAGGAATCGCAAGCAGGGCAAAGCTGTCGATGCCGTTGGCCAGGTCGCTGGCGAGGGTCTGTGCGATGTTGCTGTAGTTCAGCGCGACCGCGGCGATGAGCGTGGCCAGTCCAAGCACAAAAGCAATGGGAACCCGCAGGCAGAGCAGTGCGATGAAGCTGATCAGCATGATTGCGAGTTCCTGACTCATGACAGTTCCTCGCTTTCTTCTTCCTCGCTGTCGGAGTCAGAGCTTATCATTTGGCGCCAGAAAGCCTCCAGCATGAACAGGCTGATAAGACCTCCACTGACCGGCAAGGCGACGTAGAACCAGGCTTTGGCGATGCCCAGCGCGGGGAGGGTTTGGCCGGATGAAAATCGTTGGCTCACGAGTTGCCAGCCGCCCCAGGTCATCACGACAGCGGCGAATGAAAGGATCGCGGCGTATCCGAGCAGGCTACCGAAACGTTGAGCCTCCGGTGGGAGAGAACGCATGACCACGTCGAGTCCGAGGTGGCGCTGTTCGCGACACACCAAGGCGGCACCGAGGAGGGCGAGCCAGACCATGAGCAGGCGGGCGAGTTCTTCGGACCACGAAGCTTGCCCTCCCAGAAGATAGCGGCTCAAGACACCCCAAAGCACATCGGCGACCAAGGCCGCAAAAATGACGACCAACAGCTTTTGGAGCAGGTCCGCGAGCTTGTGGTTCAATTGGGTGATGGCTCGAAACGGGGTCACGGTTCGATTTCGGCTTGGATTCGATTCAGGAAGGTGCCGATCTCACCTTCGGCGTAGCGTTCGCGCACGCTTTGCGTCGCCTCCATAAAGGGTTTGGGATCGACCTGGTGGATGGTGACGCCCTTTGATTTCATCACTTCGACAGCGCTCGCGACGCCCTCGTCCCAGGCGTTGCGCTGAAACTTGGAGGAGTCAGCTGCGGCCTGGTGAATCCAATTCTGCTCTTCGGCGGACAGGTTCTTCCACGTGCTGTCCGAAATCATGAGCACATCAGGGATGCGGGAATGTTCATCAAAGCTGAACTCCTGACACACTTCAAAATGATTCGACGACACGAAGCTCGGGGGATTGTTTTCAGCGCCATCGACGACACCTTGTTGCAAAGCGGTGTAGAGTTCTCCCCAGGCGATGGGGGTTGGTGATGCGCCGAGGGCCTTCATCATATCGATCGCGACAGGGTCATTCATCACCCGTATTTTCATGCCGACTAGATCGTCGGGGGAGAGAATGGCTTTGGGGGCGTAGAAGTTTCTACTGCCGGCATCATAGTAAGCCAGTCCGCGAAAGCCACTGGGTTGACCGCGCCCATTGGTGGCGAGGGCTTCGAGCAGTTCGGTTCCGATCTCCCCGTTGAGAATAGACCAGTAGTGATCACTGCTTTGGAAGAGATAGGGCAGACTGAAAACCTTGGATACCGGGATAAAGCTGCCCAGGGTAGAGGCTCCGACTTTGGCTGCGTCCAGTGTACCCGCCTGCATTTGCTCCAGGTTCTGAGTCTCGCTGCCGAGCTGCCCGTTGGGAAAGACTTTAAATTGCAGGCGGCCACCGGAATGGAAATGAACGCGTTCTGCGAAGTGCTCGATGCCCGTGTGAACCGGATGACTGGTTGGGAGGCCATGGGCCACCTTGAATTGGCGGGTTGTGAGACCTTCTCCGCTTCTTCCCGGCTTGAGAACGGAAAACAGAATCGACGCGCAGAGCAGGCCGGTGAGAAAACCCAGAGTAAAGAATCCCTTTTTCATGCTCCGCTACTACCAAATGACAAAGTAGAAATCATTAGAGTCACCGTCCCATCCAGCCTCCGTCGACGAGGTAAACGGAACCATGCACATAGTCCGAAGCCGGCGAGGCCAGGAAAATAGTCGGGCCCTTGAAGTCCTCGGGCCGTCCCCATCGACCTGCCGGAATTCGTGAGAGAATGGATGTGGCGCGCTCTTCATCGTTGCGCAGCGCTTCGGTGTTGTCGGTCGCGATGTAGCCCGGGGCGATCGCGTTCACATTGACACCCGACCCTGCCCATTCGTTGGCGAGGGCCTTCGTAAGGGAGCTGATCGCTCCTTTGCTGGCGGCATATCCGGGGACGGTGATGCCTCCTTGAAAAGTCAGCAGGGAAGCGGTGAAGATGATTTTGCCGGAACGGCGGGCCACCATGTCGCGGCCAAATTCTCGAGCGAGGAAGAAGGGGGCACTCAAATTGGTATCGATCACGCAATCCCAGTCTTCGTCGGGATGCTCGGCAGCGGGCTTCCGACGAATCGTGCCGGCGTTGTTGACCAGAATGTCAGGGCAGCCATGCTCTGTTTTGACTTGGTCAACCAGCGCGGCCAGGGCTTTCCGATCCTGGAGGTCGCAGGGCAGGCACACGCAGTTGCGTCCAATCGATCGAATCGCTTTCTCGATAGCGGAGCCCTCCGGTTCGAGGCTGGCAGAGGTGGTGATAATATCAGCGCCGGCCTCAGCGAGGCCCTCAGCCATGGCGTAACCGATCCCGCGTTTGGCTCCGGTTACGAGAGCGGTTTTTCCGGTCAAATCAAAGTAGTTCATTTCAACTCGGTCAGAGGAATGGCGTCCATATCGTCGAATTCCTGGTTCTCACCACCCATCGCCCAGACAAATTTGTAATTGGATGTACCGGCTCCGCAGTGCATGGACCAAGGCGGGGAAAGAACGGGTTGAAGATTGCGCATCACGATGTTGCGGGAAGCATCTGCGGGCCCCATGAAATGCATGACCAGATTCTCACCCTCGAGATCGAAGTAGGTGTAAACTTCGGAGCGGCGTGTGTGAGTGTGGGGCGGGAAGGTGTTCCAGACGGAGCCGGTTTTGAGTTCAGTGTAGCCCATCACCAGCTGGCAACTTTGAATGCCGTTCTGATGAATCTGCTGGAGGATGACACGCTCATTGGCGCCTTCGGGTGAGCCGAGCTCCACGCGATTGGTGGTTTCTTCGGTGGCCAGGGTTGTCGGGTAGGTCGTGTGAGCCGGGTAGCTGACAATGTAGAAATGGGCAGGGTCTGATGCGTCCGCACTGGTCATCATGATTTCCCGGGTGCCACGGCCGATGTAGAGTGTGTCGCACTTGCCCAATTGCCACTCCGTTCCGTCCGTCGAGATGGCTCCGGCCCCGCCCAGGTTGATGATTCCCGCTTCGCGACGCTCGCAGAAGGAATCAGCAGCGATCAGCGATTGAGGAGCCTCGAGAGAAAGGGGCTCTCCTACAGGAATGGCACCGCCAACGATTGTTCGGTCCACCTCCCAATAAAACAGCTCACACTGTCCGGGTTGGAAAAGTTGTTCCAGAACAAAGCGATCACGGAGTTTCTGCGAAGTTAACTTTTTGAATTCTTTAATCTGAGAGGTCGTGTAGCCATTCATTGAGTTGAGCCTGAATGTTAGGGCGAAGAGAAACGGAAACGACGATCAACTGGATGGCTGAACCCGTTTGGGATTGGACCGGTAGAAAAGCATTGACAGAAAACGCCGTCAAGGCTTTCATTCAAATATGGAAATTCGGTTCATATTTGAACATTATTTCGAATCATGTCTGAAGAACTGAAAGCTTATAAAGTCCCCAGCGTCGACAGTGCTTGTCGGATGCTTCGTGCCATCGGCCAGCGTGATGAACCCTTGAGCTTGGCCGAGCTGATGAAGCTGGCTGACACTTCGCGGACGACCGCAATGCGGATTGCCTCGTCGTTGGTTAGTCAGGGGTTTCTCGAGCGCGAGGAGAGCGGGAAATATGGTGTGGGGCAGGCCTTGCGTATCATCGGGAGCCGGGTGCACTCCGAATCAGGCTTGCGCCAGAGTGCTGTGCCGGTGCTGAAAGAGTTGGTCCGGAAAACGGAGGAAACGGCCCATCTCCTGATCCCCCTGGAGACACATGGGTTGCTCCAGGAAGTGATCGATAACCCACGCCCGGTTCGTGTGGCCTCCCGCCCGGGAACCCTGGTGGACTATCATTGCTCGGCTGGAGGAAAGGCCATTCTCGCTTTCAGAGATGACCTGGTTGAATCCCTGCGAGAATCCATGGCACTCGGAGCACGAACCGTAAATACGATGACGACCTGGAAGCAGCTCGATGCGGCTCTCGAGGAAGTTCGGCAGCGCGGCTACGCCATCGATGAAGAAGAGTATCACGAAGGAGTGCGTTGTCTGGGTGCCCCCGTTCGGGATCATTCAGGCCGTGTCATCGGGGCCATCGGAGTGACAGGTGCCACATCGAGTCTCACCAAGCGCCGCCTGCCCCAAGTCGCCAGGCTCGTCATGGAAGCGGCCCAGGAATTAAGTCTTACCCAATAAGCTCTCGCCATGAAATCCAACATTATCCGACGCCTGACGTTGCTCAGCCCCGCCATCCTTTTCAGCTTGTCTCTGCCTCTCACTGGCTTGGCAGAAGAATCAGCAGGCGACCAGAGTGAACCTCAAACTTATGCCCGATTCGTTCCCGAGCGCAGCGATGACTTTGCCTGGGAAAACGACCTGATTGCGTTTCGGGCATACGGTCCGACCCTGCGCGACAGTTCGGAGAACAGTGGATTCGATTGTTGGCTCAAGCGCGTCGACTATCCCATCGTCGACAAATGGTATCAGCAGAACAGCGAAGGGATGTCCTATCACAAGGACCACGGGGAGGGGCTGGATAATTATAAGGTTGGCGACAGCGCAGGTTGCGGGGGCACGGGAATTTGGATCAACGGTGAACGCGAACCACTCGAAACGTTTACAGAGCACGAAGTCATTGAACTGACTGCGGAGCGCAGTCAGTTCAAGCTTTCCTACGAGCGCGATATCGATGGGGTCATTTACGGAGAGGAAAAGATCGTCACTGTCGAGATGGGGACACGTCTCTTCACCGTCGACAGCACTTTCTTTAAGGATGGGAAGCCAGCGGCGGACCTGCCGGTGTGCGTTGGCTTGCTTTCCAACGATGGGAAGGGCCAGCACTCCTCAGACAAGGCTCAAGGCTGGATAGCTATTTGGGAGGAGCTTGATGACAGTGAGTTGGGAACCGGGGCAAAGATGGCTCCAGAGCGGGTGGATGAGATCAAATACGTCAAAAAGAAAGGCAAGCTGAACAGCCATCTCTTTCTGATCACTCGCACCGATGAAGAAGGGAAGCTTCGTTACCAGGCCGGCTACGGCTGGAAGAAGGCCGGCGGGATTCAGTCGCAGGACCAGTGGGAGGCTTATCTCAGTTCGGCGGGGGAGTGATCGTGGGAATACTCGAAGAGGTTGTGGAGGCAACCAGTAGCTGGAGGCGAAAGAAATGTTATTCAATCAATTGGAGAGACAATGAGATTTAACCGAAGACAATTCCTGATTGCAGCAGGGGCGGCGGCAGCGCCGATGGCCTTTGCACAGAAAAATGCGCTCGAAGAACATATCGTGGAACGAGTGGAGACGGGAAAAGCCAATTACCGTTGGCCCCGGTTTGTGGGAAAGAACGCACGCAAGGATTTTCACGGACAGGATAAGAGGGCTGGCTATTGCAGGATCATCACCAAGCAGGGGGCGGTTGGTTGGGCGGAAAGTCTGCCGTGGATCGCGGAGAAGTTTAAGGATCAGATTATCGGGAAAAAGGTCTCCGAACTGATTGCGCCGGGAGTGGGGTGCGCGCCAGGCGTGAGCGAGCATTATGATCTAGCCCTGCACGACCTGATGGGAGTGATCCTGGATAAGCCGGTTTATCAGCTGCTTGGAGCGATGGGCACGAAGGAAACATCGATTTACAGCGGGATGATCTATTTCGATGAACTGAACGAGGGCGGTTCGCTGGAACAGTTGCTGGCAAACTGCGAGTGGGATTTCGACTACGGCTACCGCGCGCTGAAAGTGAAAATCGGCCGTTCCGGAAAGTGGTATCCCCATGCCGAGGGGCTTGCGATGGACATTAAGGTGGTCCGGTCGATTCATGAGCAATTCAAAGGCCGGGACGTGACTATTCTGGTTGACTCCAACGACCAGTATTCGCCGGATGATGCTAAGGCCTTTCTCAAGGGCATTGATGGTATACCGCTGTATTGGTTTGAGGAGCCGTTTCGTGAAACGGTGGCAGATGGCCGCGTCTTCCGAAAATGGATGAATGAAAACGGATTTAAGGATACCCGCTACGCGGACGGCGAATACGATGCCGATGACGACGTGTTGTTGGAGCTCGGACGTAGCGGTGATCTCGATGTCTATCTGCCCGATATCCGGGGGTATGGCGGGTTAACGCGGTGGGTAAACGTGATGCCAAAGCTCGCGGATATGGGCGTGAAGGCGAGCCCACACACCTGGGGCAGCAAGCTGAAAACCCACTATGTTGCGCATCTGGCGGCGGGCGTCGGCAACGTCGATATTATAGAAGGGGTTACTTGTCTCTCCGACGATATAGACTTTGGCGACTATCCGATTGAGGATGGGAAAATCCGGGTTTCCGACGCGCCGGGATTCGGCATGAAATTGCTGACATAAAGGGGTGTCTGGCGGCTTGATGCGATGAAGAGACCTGATTTGCTCGTTGTTTTATTTTTGTTGATCGCACTGTTTGGTGCCGGTCGTGTTTGCGCGGCTGAAAAACCGAATGTGATCCTCATTCTGGTCGATGACATGGGTTTCTCTGATATCGGCGCCTATGGCGGGGAGATCGAAACACCGCACCTTGATGCGCTGGCCGAGGGCGGGGTGCGGTATTCTCAGTTCTACAACGCGTCGCGCTGTTGTCCCACGCGCGCCTCGCTGATGACGGGATTGCACCCTCACCTCACCGGCATTGGGCACATGACCAATTCGCCTCAGAATCGCCCGCCTGAAGAGACCGAAGCTTTTCCTAACTACCAGGGATTCCTCAATCAACAATGCGCTACCCTTGGTGAGTTGCTCGGCTCGGCCGGCTACGCCACTTACCTGGCCGGTAAGTGGCACCTGGGGACGCACGCGGAAGACCGCTGGCCCTTGCAGCGCGGTTTCGATCGGTTTTATGGCTGCATCGCCGGATCGACGCGCTTCTTCTCGCCGGATACCGATGAGCGCGCCGGGCGGGGCATCACTTCGGGCAATGAACCTGTCACGAAAGTGCAGAGCACCACGGAACGGCCTTACTACACTACGGATGCCTTCACCGATCATGCCATCCGCTTTATCATAGAAGGCGGTGAGGACGAACCTTTCTTTCTCTACCTCGCCTACACGGCGCCGCATTGGCCCCACCAGGCTCACGAGGAAGATATCGATAAGTATCGTGGTCGGTATTTGTCAGGATGGGATCAACTGCGGGAGGACCGCTATGCGAGGCAAATCGAGTTGGAGCTTTTTGAGAAGGCGTATCCACTTTCGCCCCGCGATGCCAAGGTGCCCGCCTGGTCCAGCGTGGATGAAGGACTGCATGAGGAACTCGATCTCCGCATGGGGGTCTATGCGGCGATGATTGATCGAGTGGATCAGAACATCGGCAAGCTCGTGGATGTATTGAAGGCGCAAGGTCTCTTTGAGAATACCTTGATTCTATTTCTGTCAGATAATGGAGCCTGCGCGGAAGGGGCGGTGCTGGGCCGGGGCGAAATCGAGGATATCGAAAAACGCAATCTCGAGACTAACAACAATTACGGTGCCGCCTGGGCCAATGTTTCGAGCACGCCGTTTCGACTATACAAGCACTATACCCATGAAGGTGGCGCCGTGACGCCCTTTTTCATGCACTGGCCCAAGGGGATTCAGAAACAGGAGGGCTGGTATCGTGATTCCGCTCAGGTGATTGATGTGGTGCCCACGCTGCTTGAGGTCTGTGGTGTAGCGTATCCGGATACCTATCAGGGGCATGAACTGCGTCCCCTCACTGGTATTTCTCTGGCTCCATCCTTCACCGGCGAACCGCTTGTCCGAACTGAGCCGCTCTTCTCCGAGCACGAAAACAACGCTTTCATGATAGAGGGCGATTGGAAGCTGGTCGGCAAGGGGGTGGCCGCTGCCAAAGGCCCTGATGATGAGAAGTGGGAACTCTACAACCTCAAGGAAGACCGGACCGAGCTTCGCGATCTCGCTTCGAGTGAACCTGAGCGACTCCAGGCGATGGCTGCCACGTGGCGAGCCTGGTCACAGGAGGCTCAGGTGTATCCCAAACCGGGTGCGAAGAAAAAGCGAAAGAAGTGAAGCTCCCTGTACTGGCGTTGTAGAGAAGCAGTGTTAGCTATTTGCTTTGCTGCTGCGGCAACCAGACATACAACTCCGTTGCCTTTAGCGCCGGCCACAGGTGTTGTGTCTGACCTTGGGGTAGTTGGTCCACTTGAACTGCGGATGGATGGCTTTCATTTTCTCTGCGGTTTCCTTGGTTTTGTCACAAGGAATCGCTCGTGGTCTCCGGTTCCCCTCATGGGAGAATCCAGTGGTTGGTAAGCTCGATGGAGTGCATAGTATCCTGCTGCTCGAATTTTGATGACGGACTCTTCTCCAAAACCGGTGCCTGAGCACGAGGACGATGTGCCGGACGGCTTTTTGACGCGTCCGAGCTTGATCCTGCGGGCAAGAGGCGATGAGGAGTCGCCGGCCTGGGAGGAACTCTTGAGCTACTACGAGCCGTTTGTCAGCATGGTCCTGCAGCGGATGGGATTCCGGGGCGAGGATCTGGAGGATCTGCGGCAGCAGGTGTTTGTGAAGCTCTGGAATGGGCTGGAGAAGTATGAGAAGCGGGATGCGGTTCGCTTTCGCAGTTGGCTTTCCTCGCTGATCCGTAATGCCGCGACCGACTGGGTGCGACGTCATGCCAAAACGGAGAAATCACTCAGCCTCGATGAACCGGGAGCGATGGAGCAACTGAAGCTGGGCAATGTGCCGGAGGTGGAGGAGCAGATCGAAGAGGAATGGCGCAACTACCTGGTTAAGGTCGCGATGGAGCGGATCAAAGAAGTGTTCACTGGCAACGCCTTCGAGGTCTTTGCGCTCACCCTCGAGGGAAAGAGCGTTGAAGAGATCAGTTCCGAGTTAGGTTTGCGGACAGATTCGATTTACGTGTTGAGAAATCGGGTCAAAGGTCGATTGCAGCGTGAGATCCAGCAGCTTCGCCATGACCTGGAGGTGGGGGATGAGTGAGAACGATGAAAAATTTGATCGGGCGCAGAAGGCGCTGGAAGGACTGAGTGACCAGTTCTACGAGGGCGACCTGGAAGGCCTATTTGATTCCGGGGGCGCAACGGTCTTGGGCGGAGAGAGTGATACGCCGCTCTACGATGCGCTGGCCCGGCTGGATCAGCACTACGAAGAGCGAGGGCTGATCGGGCGGGGCGGCATGAAGGAAGTGTTTTGCGCCTACGACGTGCGCGCCACTCGTGAGGTCGCTTTGGCCAAGCCACTTGCCTCACTGACGAGTGATGTCTACGACGCCTTTCTGCGCGAGGCTCACATCACGGCCCGCCTCGAACATCCCGGGATCATCAACCTCTTCGACATGGGGATCGCTCGCGACGGGCGTCCCTTCTTCACGATGGAGCTGAAGCGGGGACGATCCCTGCGGGAGATTTTGAAAGAATTGATCGCGGGGAAGGGAGACGAGGCCTTTCCCTTGCAGCGCCGGTTGACTATCCTCATGCGGGTCTGTGAGGCACTCGCCTACGCTCATTCGCGCGGAGTGCTGCATCTCGATCTCAAGCCGGGGAATATCCAGGTCGGCGAGTTTGGTGAAGTGCAACTCTGTGATTGGGGCATGGGTGTGGCGGTCCCCGGCGAGGAAGGCGATCGTGAGCTGGACGTGCTACTCGACATTGATCTCTATGGTTCGCTGCGCGACCACGCCAAGGGCACTCCGGAATACATGGCGCCGGAACAATTTGATCCCCGGCAGGCTCCTTCAGTCGCCATGGAGGTCTACGCCTTGGGGTGTTTGTTATACGAATTGGTGGGTTTGCAGACGCCCGGGAAGGAGAGGGGCTCTCTGCCCCAGGGCGAGGAAGGGCTCGAGGCGATGGTGGCGAAGGCTTGTGCGGAAAATCCGGCCGACCGCTACGCCGATGTGAATGCCTTTCGAAAAGATCTGCAGCGCTATGTGGATGGCTATTCGCCGCTGGCGGAGGGGGCGAGCCTGAGGAAGGAGGCGGCTTTGTTTTACCGGCGCAACTTCATGGCGTGTAATCTGATTCTCGGGGCCCTGGTGGTGCTCTGCGTGGCAGGGGTTGCTTTTATTG
>JABSSQ010000402.1 GCA_013213905.1 Verrucomicrobiales bacterium
CCTCGAGATGTTCCTGCCTCTTCTGGCCGGCGCCAAGGTGGTGATCGCGAGCGGTGATGATGTGAAGGACGGTCGACGCCTCGCCAACCTCATCAACGAAGAGGATATCTCTGTGATGCAGGCCACTCCGGCGACCTGGCAGATGCTGCTCGACAGCGGCTGGGAGGGCAACAGTGGGCTTCGCATCTTCTGCGGTGGTGAAGCACTTAACCGCACTCTGGCGAATACCTTGGTCAACTCAGCCGATGAGCTGTGGAACCTCTACGGTCCGACCGAGACGACCGTTTGGTCTACGGTTGAGAAAATCGAAGAAGGTGAAGCAGCCATCTCGATTGGTCAGCCGATTGCCAACACTCAAATTTACATCCTCGACGACAATCACCAGCCGGTGCCGCAAGGTTTCACTGGTGAACTCTGGATCGGTGGTGACGGCCTCGCCCGTGGTTACCGCAACCGAGAGGAATTGACCGCGCAAGCGTTCCAGGAGATTGAACTGCCCGGTCTCGGGACTCAGCGCATCTATCGCACGGGAGACCTGGCTCGCTGGAATCGTGACGGAAAGCTCGAGTGCCTTGGGCGTGTTGACTTCCAGGTGAAGGTTCGCGGAGTTCGCATGGAACTCGGAGACATCGAGACGCAGCTTGAAGCCGTCAGTGGCATTAAGCAGGCCGTGGTGACCAAGCGCGAAGATCTTCCGACTGGCGAAGGTCTTGTCGGCTACTACATCCCGGAAGCCGGAGCTCTTGAAGCCGCTGCGATCCGCAGTGAGCTGGCGCAGAATCTGCCGGCCAGCTACATCCCTGCTCATTTCTCGGCCCTGGATGAATTCCCGCTGACGCCGAACAAGAAGATCGACCGCAAGCAGTTGCCGATGCCGAAGACCGGCGCCGCCAGCCAGGGTGAGCGTGTTGGCCCGCGCAATCCGATTGAGGAGAAGCTCTGGGACGTGTTCAGCCGCAACTTCGATTCTGAAGATATCGGTGTGACCGATAACTTCTTCGAAATGGGTGGCGACTCTCTGCTCGCTCTCCGCATCGTGGTTGATGTCACCGAAGCCTTCAAACAGGATGTCGGTGTCGATGCCTTCCTGACGCACCCGACAATTGAGCAATTGGCTCAGTATCTCGGAAGCGAACCTGTCGCGACGACAGAAGTGGAAGAGGAGGCTGGTCTTGATATTGACTTCTCTGACCTGGCTCACATCAGCGTTGAAGAAGCTTCTGACGAATTGCCTGACCTGGATGCTGTAGCATTAACCTACATCCCCGAGGTACTGGCAAGCATGTCAGGACTGACACGCGACGAGATTTCCGAGCGCCTCTTTGGAGGTAAGCCGCGTCTCAGTAATCGATACGAGCTCTCAGAGGGCAACATCGGTGTGGTGATGCTGCCTTGCTTCGAATCTGACTTCTATAAGGATCCGGAATCTGTGAAGGTAGCGACTCTCGCCGCTCTCGAAATGGCTGGAAAGGCTGGGGCGAAGAATGTTTCTCTGACAGGAGTGATTCCGTCGACGACGGATCACGGCCGTGATATCGAGAAATGGATGGACGGTAAAGACGGGCTTCCGGCAATCACCACGGGTGATGCGACACGTTCCGCGACGATCGTGAAGTCGGTGGAAGGTGTCCTGGCTGAAGCTCATCGCGAGCTTTCCGATGAGACGGTTTCCGTCGTTGGCCTCGGATCCATTGGATTCGGCACGCTTCGCCTCATGCTCGACGTGATGGAACATCCCAAGCATCTCATCCTTTGCGATCCGTACCAGACGGACGATCAGATGAGCCGCATCCGTGACCGTGTTCGCGACGCTGGATACCAGGGACAAGTGGATATCGTGAAGAATGGTGGAGCCCTCCCGCCTGAGGTTTATGAAGCCTCCATGGTGATTGCTTCGACCAACCTTCCGGGTGTCCTCGACATCAGCATGCTCAAGCCCGGAGCACTGGTGGTTGACTACAGCTTCCCGCCGGTCTTCCGCCTCGATGAAGCCATCAAGCGCTTCACCTCTGACCGCGACATCCTCTTCACCACCGGTGGAGAGCTCATGATGCCTGATGTGGTCTCAGAAACCATTTACCTGCCCGAAGAACTTGAGGACCTCGACGATGCCGTTCAGGCAAGCTTCATGAAGTTCCTTGCGAGCCGCGACAAGCACGAGATCACTGGTTGTGTTCTTGTCAGCCTGTTGACTGGCGCGGAAGGCGTTGAGCCGACTCTTGGGCCGTTGGAGAATGGAGACGCCCTGGCGCACTATGAGCACCTTGAGGAGCTCGGAGTGAAGCCGGCAAGACTCCAGATGAGCGGCTTCTTCCTGCCGGAGGAGGGAATTACCTCTTTCCGCGACCGCCGAAGTGGAACATCGACAACGTCGTGATTTGATTCTAAAGGTAAAAGGGCCCTGAAAATCAGGGTCCTTTTACTAAGGAATTGAACGGCTCTGTCGTTTATTCCTCGGTACCAAAGAAGTATGAGACTATTCGCCGCGGCTATCGCGACGGGACTGGCATTTGTATTTGCTGCCAGCTCGTTTGCCTATCCCTTGACGCTTGAGCAGAGAAAGCGATTCAAGCGCTATCTGCCGCGCACCTTTCCCAAGCTCGAAGCGCAGGAGCCCGTTCACGTCGCCGTTCTGGGAGACAGTGTCACTGGTGGCTACACTCCGTTGGAAGGCGCCTGGGAGCAGAATAATCCTGTTTTCAGTTACACCGGCGGATTCATTGATCTGATTGCCCGCGAATTTTTCTACACGGGCGGGGCACGGCTTTTGAATCCTCCGGCAGGAGGCAGCCAGACTTCAGAGGACTTCCTCGGGAGAAGCATCACCTTTGAAAATCTGTCCGTCCTCGATGGAACGTCGATGACTGGTCTTCGGCGGACTTCGACCGATGCCTTCCTGCATCAGCCTGACTTGGTGATCATTCAATACGGGATCTACGATGCCCTGAATCGACTCTCGCTGGATACCTACAAGAGGGCGATCCAGGAGTCCATTGATGCCGGGCGGAAAGAGAATGCCGACATCATCGTGATTGGTCCCGGGCTGGTGAACTACGGTGGTGGAGCAATGGAGTTTGGCCTGACACGGCCGTATTCCATGGCGGCAAAGGAGGTTGCTTCCGCGAATGGGGTATTGTTCATGGACTCCGGGCAGCACCTTTCAAGATTTGGCGGTGGTGTGTTACCCGACACTCATCCGGATGCCGCGATGGAGATCGTGGGAGATCGCATGAAGGAGATTTACCGTTTTGGACCGGAGTTGAAGGAGGTCGAGCGGATTCACACCGGCCCGCGTGCCAATGAATACCTGGCCCACTCCCTTTTCCAGGAGTTGAAGAATGGTCCTCGTCCGACCAAGTTCTCATACGCTGGCACCGCGGCCTTCAACAAGGACGGCGGGGTGGACGTGAAGTTAGTGATCCGCAATCTTACCGAGGATTCTCAGGAAGGATGCATCGGAGCTCTCAACGTTGGTCCGGGGCTTAACCCGATGCAGGCGACTCAGCGTTTCCGTGTTCCTGCGGGGGCGACGACCCAGCTTGGTTTCACCTACTCGCGTCCGTTTGCGGGAAAGGCGAGGGACGGTTC
>JABSSQ010000403.1 GCA_013213905.1 Verrucomicrobiales bacterium
GTGCGGGCATCGGCCACCACGACCTGCTCGCGGTAGTAGGTGGCGTCGCTCCGGAAGGTGAGGCGCGCGTTGTGACGGCGCTCAAGTTCGACAAAGAGTTCACCGTCGTGGGTGCGGAGGCGCTCCATCACATCGGGGTGAACAATGACGATCAGTTCCTTCTGGCTCTCGTTCTTGGCGAGGATGGCGTTGAGCTTGCGTTGAAGTTCGACGCTCATGGACTCGGCGCTCTTGATCATGCCGCGGCCCTGGCAGTAGTGGCAGGGCTCGTTGACGGTGATGTTGAGACTCTCGTGGAGACGCTGACGTGTCATTTCCATGAGACCGAGCTGAGAGATCTGGGTGACCTGGGTCTTGGCTTTGTCGTTCCTGAGACGCTCGCGCATCATTTTGTAGACAGCCATCTGGTCGCGGCGGGCGCGCATGTCGATGAAGTCGATCACGACGAGACCACCGATGTTGCGGAGACGCAGCTGACGGGCAACGGCTTCGGCCGCTTCGAGGTTGGTCTGCAGGATCATCTTGTCCTGGTTCTTGGCGCGACCGGTGTTCACGTCGATGGCGATGAGGGCTTCGGTCTCGTCGATGACGAGGTAGCCGCCGCTTGGTAGCCAGACCTGGCGGAAGAAAGCGTCGTCGATCTGGCGTTGGATCCCGAGTTTCTCGAAGATCGGAACCGGGGTCTGGAAGTGCTGGATGCGCTTCTTGGAGCGACGGGAAATGATGCCGATGAGGTCCTTCATCCGCTCGGCAGCTTCGGCGTCGTCGCAGAGGACTTCGTCGATTTCGTCGGTGAGGAAATCGCGGACGGTGCGCTCGATCAGATCAGGCTCACGGAAAACACAGGCAGGAGCCTTGCTATTGGCGGCTTCCTCTTCGATTTCGTCCCACTGGTCGAGCAGGATGGCGAGGTCGCGGACAAAGTAGCGAACTTTCTGGCCGGCGGAGACGGTGCGGAGAATCACGCCCATCTTTTCCGGGATGGTCAGTTTCTCGCCCATGATCTTGCGGAGGCGGGCGCGCTCTTTGGGATCGTCAATCTTGCGGGAGATGCCGAGTTGGTCGTTGCGCGGCATCAGGACCATGTAGCGGCCCGGGAGCGAAATGTTGGTGGTGATACGGGGACCCTTGGTGCCGATGGGGCCCTTGGTCACCTGGACAAGAACTTCAGAACCGACGGGGTAGAGGTTGGGGATGTCCTTGGACTGGATGCGGTTCTTCTTGTTGCGCCCCTTGCCCTTTCCGCCTTTGCCTTTTCCGCCTCCGCCCTGGTTGCCGCCGCCTTTCTGGTTCTTGTTGCGGTTCTTGCCGCCGCCCCGCTGGATCTCTTCGAGGCCGGAGTCGAGTGCCTCTGGGATGGCATCCCAGAAGTGGAGGAAGGCATTCTTCTCGAGGCCGATATCAACGAACATGGCGTTGAGGCCGGGCTCGATGTTGCGGACGATTCCCTTGAAAATGGAGCCAACAATATTTTCGTCGTTTGAGCGCTCTACGGTGTACTCCTCAAGGGAGCCGTTTTCCAGCAGGGCGACACGGGTTTCGAGTTTCTCACAGTTGACGACAATTTTATTTCCTTCGGCTAATTTCCTGGGACCAAAAAACTTACGAATCTTACTGAACATGATCTATTTACAGAATGGTTAAAAGGTTTCGGGCCGTCGAAAGTCGACGGCAGGGGCAAACCCGATGTCCCGGGGCAGAGAACTGGAGGTCGTTGGGACACCTGACTAATTGCGTTTCCGCAGCCATTGGAATGGGCGGAATTTGGGTTTGGGATTTGAATTCATATTGCCTACCTGGCCCCGTCGGTCAGTATTTTGTCTGAACGAGGGAGGAGCCAGCAAGCCTCCAAATGGACGAAAATTGCGCTGTTGTAAAGACTCCGGTACGAAAGCCGTGACGTCCACGGCAGATTCGGAGTCGGCGTCAGCCTGAGCAAAGGCTGTCAGGCCGGTATTGTCAAATGAGACGCTCATGACCCGATCGGTCCGTCCGATGGCCTCGGGAAGGGCTGTGAGCTCGATTTTGTGGCCCCGATCCATGATGGTGGCGTTCTCGATGATGTATTTGGCGATGGGGGAGGCGGCGCCGCCTCCGGAATTGCCGTTTTCGACGAAGACGCAGACGGCAAACTCGGGATTTTCGTAGGGGGCGAAGGCGATGAACCAGGCGTTGGTCGGCTGGATGGGGTTTGCGGTCTGAGCGGTGCCGGTCTTTCCGTTGATGACTGTGATGGTGGACCGGGACCGGCCTGCCGTTCCGCCGCCTTCGTTAACGACGCGCCACATGCCGCGTTTCACGGTTTCCACCTGCTCGGCGGTGAGACCTTCGCGGGTGAGGTCGTATTTCAACTTCGGTGGTTCTTCCCAGACAACCTCGCCGTTCTGTTCCACGACTTTCTTGATGATGCGGGGCTGGTAGACTTTGCCGCCATTGCAGACCGTCGAGGTGACGGAGGCCATCTGCAGAGGTGTCGCTTCCGTCGCGCCCTGGCCGATCGAGGTGAGAGCCGTAAAGGCATCACTCCAGAGCAGGCCCTGCATGCGGAGCCATTCAGGGTTGGGGATGTTGCCGGGTTTTTCTCCTGTGATCTTGATGCCGGTTGTTTTGCCCATGCCGAGCAGATCGGTCATGGTCTGGATGTTTCGGATGCCGGTGTGGTTGGCGTAACGATAGAAGAAGCCGTTGCAGCTGACTTTGACGGCGGAACTGAGATCGATGTGGCCGTGATTGGAATGCCAGCACTTCATGAACTTTTTGCCGTACTGGGCACCACCGCCGCAACTGAAACGATAGCGCCATGAGTCACTGAGGCATCCGGCAAGGGCGATGGGGATCTTGCAGGTTGATCCCGGGGCGTAGGGATTGACGGCCCGGCTGAACATGGGGCTGGTCGGATCTTCGGTGTAGCGCTTCCAGTCGTCGATGCTGACTTCGGGAATGAACACGTTCGGATTGAAAGAGGGAACGGAAGCAATCGCGAGGATGTCGCCGTTCTGTGGATTCATCACCACAGCGGCGCCACGTCCGATCTTGCGAAGACTTTCTTCGGTCACCATCTGGATGCGGGCATCGATGGTGAGGTAGACATCCGATCCCGGTTGGGCATCGGTGCGGCTCACTTCGCCGACGATGCGTCCTTTCTCATTTTTTTCGATGGTGACTTCGCCGGGTTTGCCCTGGAGGTAGTGGTCCATCGTTTTTTCCACGCCCATGACGCCGTAGTCGTCCCCGACGTAGTAGTCAAACTCACGGCGTTTCTCCTCCGGCACCTGATCGATGTCGGCGAGGTTCATGTAGCCGAGAATGTGGCAGGCGAGGGAATCGTAGAGATAGCGGCGCCGTCCGGTGCGAGACACGGTCACACCGGGAATGCCGATATTGTTTTCTGCAAAGCGAGCAAATTCACGGAAGCTGAGGTCGCGACGATAGGTGAAGGGAACGACGCCCTGGGTGCTTCGATAGTGCACCCGCATGGAATTGGCACTGTAGTCGGCGAGCAGGCCGAGATCCTGGAGTCCGGGAAAGACGGTTTCCTCAACGATTTGGACAATGTCAGTCTCTTTCTTGATCTCCTTCTGTCCGTAGCGGTCAAAGCGCTCCCAGACGTAGGGATCGGGCATCTTATCGTGAGTGTCCTTGTAGACATCGACAATGGTTCGGAGATCAAACTGCAGCTCGTAGTTGGGCGTGCTATCGACCAGGGTGAGCCCGTTGCGGTCCTTGATTTCGCCCCGGATGCCGGGGATGCGGACAGACTCGAATTTGCTGCCCGGAACCCGGGCGGCGTAGTAGTCGTGCTCCACCACCTGGATCTCATAGAGCCGGTAGACGAGCAGGCACATGCCCGCCATCACGAGGAGGGCGAGAAGGTAAAGCCGTATTCTAAACTGCGTCACCATCGTAGGAGTAGCGCCGCTTCAGTCCTTCCGTTCGAATCTGATACCTCAGGAGTTTGGCGATGCGGCCCAACAGTAGCAGTAAAAGCGGGGAAACGAGAGCAGAAAACAGGGCCGTCATCAGTAGTTTCCACCAGAGCTCCGGGGCGAGTTCGAGGCCACCACGGTGGAAACTGAGCACGAGGTATTCGAGGAGCAGGCCCAGTGCGGTGCACAGGCCAATCATCAAAATGGGAAGCTCCCAGCGTCCCCGCCGGAAGAGTGGTCGGACTCCCTGGATCAGGGCGCCCATGACACCGAAAATGAAAATGGAAAAACCGAAGGGCAGTTCCGACTGGATAAAGACCTCAGCTTCCGGTGGATACACCGGAACGTGGTAGCGAGCGTCCCAGATAAAACCGGTCATTAGGGCCAGCACCAGCATCGCCGGAAACGGGACGGCTACGGCGGCGGTGTAGAAAACCGCGTGAACGAAAAGAAGGCGGGAGGAATAGGCCCAGTCGAAAGTGGGGATAAACTCCTGCACGACGAAAGAAGCGAGAATCAGGACGACGATCATGCAGAAGAATCTCATGGCTCGCGTTCTTCCGTAGGTGGCTCGGACGTAGCCTCCTCTTCCGCCTCAGGGGCTTCGGCCTCTTCGGCCCCTTCCGCGAGCGGCAGTTCTTCCGGTTCTTCAACGCTGCCGGCGACGGGCTTCACCACGAACACATCAGTGAGGGCGTCAAAGTTCACACTGGGTACGAGGGTCGCTTCGGCATCGATGGGGCCAATGTCGAACTTGATAATTTCACCGAGAAGCAAATCCGGAGGGAAGAGCCCGCCATCTCCCGAGGTGATCACCTTGCGGCCGGTGCCGGCGTCGGATTCTTTTGGCAGGTAGCGGAGGCGAAGATTGGGCAGAGTACGAAACGCTCCCCGGGCACCGCTGAGGATGCCCTGGATCTGGCTGCCTTCCAGTTGGGCGGAGACCTGGCACATTTCGTCGGTGAGCAGCAGGATGAGGGCGGACTCTTCGCCAATCACTTCGGAAACCTTGCCGACGAGTCCTGCCTGGTCTCCCACGGGAACAATGACCGGGCTGTCGACGACGACGCCGTGAAAACTCCCCTTGTCGATGATGATGGTGTTGTACCAGGTCGAGGGTTTGCGCGTGATGACGCGGGCGGGAATGAGCGAACGCTTGGAACGCTCGGTGTAGCGGAGCGCCTTGCGGAGCTCGTTGTTCTCCCGCACCAGTTTGTCGGCCTGGATGACTTTCAGTTTCAGCTCATCACGCTCGCGCTGGATGTTAGCAAGCTTGGTCCTTAACTCGGCCGGGCTGAGGGATTCATTGCCAACCTCTTCGAGCCCGTCTTCGACCGCTCCGGAAGCTTCGATAAACGGCTCGAAAGCGACCATGGCCCCGTTCTGGATTCGGGCAATGCGAGAGGGGGAGAAAAGAGTAATCCAGATAAGCAGGCCGACGAAAACGATCAGGAGAATGATGTTCAGTCGGCTCATGTCGGGGATTCGGGCGGAGCGCCCTCACGAAAACGGGGGGAATGTCAGGCCCGGGCGGGCTGGGTAACTTTTTTGAGGAAGTCGAGTTCGTCCAGAAGTCTACCGGTTCCTTCCGCGACGGCACTGAGCGGATCGTCGGCGACGTGTACGGGGAGTCCGGTCTCTTCTGAAATCAGTTTGTCGAGCCCCTTGAGGAGGGCGCCTCCGCCGGTCAACATGATACCGCGGTCGACGAGATCGGCGGA
>JABSSQ010000404.1 GCA_013213905.1 Verrucomicrobiales bacterium
GCTTTTTCGGGAACGCAAACACTCCGGTGCCGATCATTCCCGCTTTTCCCAGGTTCAATGCGGATCTGACTGAGGAATTCCTCACCAAGGAGAATTGGGCGGACCACGATTTCTCCGGTCCCTGGGAAGCAGAGCCGTCGCTGCCGGAACTGACCATTCAGAAGATGTCCGCCCTGCCGGTGGTGATGGGAGAAGTGCCCATGTCGGTCGTGGCCTATTCGGACGATCAGGGCGTCGCTGAGATCGCGATTCATTATCTCGATGCCGGGCTATACTTCGGCTACCGCTATGGCGGGGAGCAGACGCGGGAAGACCGTGACGCCGGTCGCGAGAAGAGAAACGAATTTGCCCGCTATTATAAAGACCTCTCAAAATCGCTGACCAAGCGCCTCGAGGATGGCTGTGGCCGGGGGCAGGAGGGGATGCTGGGACACAGCCCGATGCTGAGAACCGGTTACGTGGATTACCAGTGGGAGGATTTTATTCTCCGTTTGATTGAGCGGGAGGATCACTCGGTTTCACTCCACATTTTCCGGAAGGACCGGGTCATGAAAAACTTCGTCGATCGTGAGCTGCTGGATATGTCCCGCCGCGAGCGTGAGTCATGGCTCACGGAAAAGCTGGTGGTGGATGATTTCGGGGTGCCGGAGATCGTTGAGTTGCCGATGTTCACCCAGGGGGCGACCCCTTTCTGTTCGGTGCATTCGCTGGCGATGGTGTCTCATTACCTCGGAATGAAAGCCCGTCCCGAGACACTCGTGGCAGCAGCGGATTTCAAGAATACCGGAAGCGCAGGCGGCAGTGATCTTGTCGAAGTGCATCGCGCGGTGGCGCAGGAGCTGGGTATGCGGGTCAGCATTTCCCCGAAGTTCGATGCTTCGAAGGCTGCGAAATCGATCGAAGACGGTTTGCCCATGATTGTCTGGCGCAAGGTTTCCGCGCAGCGGGAACAGGCTCACCAGGTCAATGCGGCGCGGTTGAAGGGCGATCCCACGGCGAGGTTGGCGCCGCTGAGCCGGGAAGATATGGAAAAGCTGCCGCCGAGAGACACCCGGGGCACGCCATCGCATGCATCCATCGTCACCGGAGTCGACCTGGAGAATGGTGAGGTAATTTACACGGAGCCCTGGGGCGATTCCACTCGCGGGCGGCGTATGCGGGTGGAGGAAATGGAGGCGACGGTTTACGCGGTTTTCTATTTCAAACTTTGAGCGGTCGGCTTATTGATCGGCATGGCGAGTTTGAAAGCATTGGTCGATCAAGCAAATGAATGGCTCAACATTGCGGAGGTCCCGGACTACCCGCAGGCGCTGAATGGCCTGCAGCTGGAGAACTCCGGAGAAGTTTCGAAGATTGTCGCGGCCGTGGATGCCTGCCTTCCTGTGATTCGCGCAGCCTGTGAGGCGGGGGCTGACCTGCTGGTGGTTCATCACGGCATGTTCTGGCAGGGTGCTCAGAGAATCGAGGGAGCCGTTTATGAAAAGCTGAAGCTGGCCATGGATCATGGCCTTGCGATCTACAGCGCGCATATTCCGCTCGATGTGCATCCTGAGCTGGGCAATAACGCCCGCTTGATCGACGCACTGGGATTCAGCGGCAGTGCTGAACCCTTTGCTCCCTGGAAAGGAATTCAGATGGGATTGCGGGCAAAGGTCGATCTTTCCCTCAGCGAACTGGTCAGTTCGGTGGAGGCAGCGACAGGAGAAAAAGCCCATTTTTGTCCGGGAGGTCCCGAACAGGTTCGTGAAGTCGGTGTCGTCACCGGCGGCGCCGGGTCCCAGATTTATGAAATGGCAGAGACCGGGATCGACACGTTCATCACCGGCGAGGGCCCGCACTGGAGTTTTACCTCGGCCGAAGAACTCGGTATCAACCTGATCTACGGCGGGCACTATGCCACCGAGACCTTCGGAGTGAAGGCGCTCGCTCAGCGATGGTGCGACTCAAATGACGGGCTCAGCTGGAGCTTTATGGATCATCCTACGGGCTTGTAGGATTGTCCGGCTCGACCCAGGGCAGGACGGCAGACAGTGTTTTTGAGTCTCTCGGGTCCAGATCGTAGACGTCCCGTCCGGGAGCCATCACGATTTTCCCCCCGAAGACAGGGCGGGGGAAGGTGGTGAAGTAAACGATGTAGACGTTGATGTCTTTATCCACCCGCTCGCTCTTGCGGGATTCGGCGAACATGGCCTCTTTGACCTCTTCGCTGGTCCATCCCTGGGCGCCGAGTACGTAGGCTCCGAGTTCCTGGGGCTTGGCCACCCGGATGCACCCATGGCTGTAGTCGCGATTGGAGCGGGCGAAGAAGGCCTTCGCCGGCGTGTCGTGCATGTAGATATTGTTGTTGTTGGGGAAGAGGAATTTGACGCGTCCCAGTGAGTTGGTCGGGCCCGGGAGCTGGCGAAAGAAGAGGCGCCCCTGCGCTACCAGTTCCAGGTTCTGGGGGGAAAGACGGTGGGTGTTCTTATTGTAGGGATTGAAATCGCTCACGATTTCGTAGCGGTTCCGGCTCAGGAAGCCCCAGTCTCCCTGTGCTTTTGGAAGGATCTCCTTCTTGGCAATGCTGGGAGGAACATTCCAGTAGGGACCGAAGACGACCTCTTTCATGACGTCGCGGAACACGGGAGTATGATGGGTGTCCTTCTCTGCCTTGCCGTGGACGACCCGCATCGTGGTGGTGTGGAAGTCATTATCCTCAAAACCGTAGAGCTCGGCACTGGGAAGGTTCACGAGAATGTAGCGTTCCCCGAAGTCAGCGGGAAGAAGGCGGGCGCGGTTCAGATTGATGACAAGGGAGCGAAAACGGCTCGCCGCATTGGTATTGAGGTAGCGCCACGAGGCGGGGCCGAAGACACCGTCGGCGTCGAGGCCGTAATCTTCCTGAAA
>JABSSQ010000405.1 GCA_013213905.1 Verrucomicrobiales bacterium
GGCGTCGGACCAGAGAGGGCGGAAGCCGCGGCCGCTGTATACCTGAGTGAGCGCCTCCGCGAGTTCTTCCCGATAATGTCGGTCCGCGGGGACCAGGTTGAGGATTTCGCTGCGCAGAACGCTGGATTCGGCCGGTTCCGCGGGGGGCTCGGATGGGGTGGCCATCTCTGCGGTCGATTCAATGGGCACGACGGAGGGAGTTTCAGTCTCCTCTGCCGTGAGAAAAGGAGCAGAAAGATTGAACCCGAAGAGGCCGGCAGCTGTCAAAGACACCCACAGTTTCTGGAGGGAAAAACCGCGCATTGGTCGCAAATCTAAAGGATTACGTAATAAAATGCCAATCCGAACAGAAAAGGTGAAAAAGAGCTGTTGACTTCATCAGTTTTGGACGCACAATGGGCGCCCGCGAATCAGGAGCCTTATGGTTCTGTTAGGGGGTGTTTTTTGAGGTGAAAGCCGTGTTTTTAAACTTTTTGAAAAAAGTAAAACAAAACAGGTTGACCTTCTCAAAATACCGATTAGATTCACCGCCCGCCCGAAAGAGGGTGGCTCCAAAAGGCCCATAAAGGCTGGGGAGAGTTAGATCTTTTGAAATTTTTTCGAACCAATTTTTGCATCCCGTTTCCAGGGTGCTGAAGCAGGTTTTTAACCGGCCTCAGTTAATTGGAAATCAGCAATCATTGGTGATTGGGAAAGGCTAAATTGTGTGCTGCACGTCAACAACAAAACGTGCACACTAGGGGTCTTCATTACGAAGGTCCCAACTTGTCAATTTTTCCGTTTATAAAGAACAATGAACTCCATCCGCAAGGATGCGAGTGCCATGCGTTTCTGAATAATGCGGGAATCAATTTTCTATTCGGAGAGTTTGATTCTGGCTCAGAACGAACGCTGGCGGCGTGGATAAGACATGCAAGTCGAACGAGAAACTTACTTAGCTTGCTTTGAAAGTTTCTAGTGGCGAACGGGTGAGTAACACGTGAGTTACCTGCCCCGAAGTGGGGGATAGCCTCTCGAAAGGGAGATTAATACCCCATGTGATCGTAAGATTAAAGGCGGCTACCTTTGGTAGCTGTCGCTTCGGGATGGGCTCGCGGCCTATCAGCTAGTTGGTGAGGTAACTGCTTACCAAGGCGATGACGGGTAGCTGGTCTGAGAGGACGACCAGTCACACTGGAACTGAGACACGGTCCAGACACCTACGGGTGGCAGCAGTCGAGAATCATTCGCAATGGGCGAAAGCCTGACGGTGCGACGCCGCGTGGAGGATGAAGGCCCTAGGGTCGTAAACTCCTGTCATCAGGGAGTAATGGCTTACGTAGTAACTGACGTGGGCAGTGATAGTACCTGAAGAGGAAGGGACGGCAAACTTCGTGCCAGCAGCCGCGGTAATACGAAGGTCTCAAGCGTTGTTCGGATTTACTGGGCGTAAAGCGTCTGTAGGCGGAGTGGTAAGTCAGATGTGAAATCCCGGGGCTCAACCCCGGAACTGCATCCGATACTGCCACCCTAGAGGGTCGGAGGGGAGTCTGGAATTCTCGGTGTAGCAGTGAAATGCGTAGATATCGAGAGGAACACTAGTGGCGAAGGCGAGACTCTGGACGACACCTGACGCTGAGAGACGAAGGCCAGGGTAGCGAAAAGGATTAGATACCCTTGTAGTCCTGGCAGTAAACGGTGCACGCTTGGTGTGGGGAGGTTCGACCCTCTCCGTGCCGGAGCTAACGCGTTAAGCGTGCCGCCTGGGGAGTACGGTCGCAAGATTAAAACTCAAAGAAATTGACGGGGACCCGCACAAGCGGTGGAGCATGTGGCTTAATTCGATGCAACGCGAAGAACCTTACCTGGGCTTGACATGTTAGTCGTAGATTTGTGAAAGCTTATCGTCACTTCGGGTGGACTATCACAGGTGCTGCATGGCTGTCGTCAGCTCGTGTCGTGAGATGTCAGGTTAAGTCCTATAACGAGCGCAACCCCTATGAACTGTTGCCAGCGAGTAATGTCGGGGACTCTGTTCAGACTGCCCAGATTAACTGGGAGGAAGGAGGGGATGACGTCAAGTCAGTATGGCCCTTACGCCCAGGGCTGCACACGTGCTACAATGTCCAGTACAATATGAACCGATACCGCGAGGTGGAGGAAATCTCAAAAACTGGGCTCAGTTCGGATTGTAGGCTGCAACTCGCCTACATGAAGTTGGAATCGCTAGTAATGGTACATCAGCTACGGTACCGTGAATACGTTCCCGGGTCTTGTACACACCGCCCGTCACATCATGGAAGCCGCTCGCACCCGAAGTATCTTCA
>JABSSQ010000406.1 GCA_013213905.1 Verrucomicrobiales bacterium
CTCGGTCCAGTTCTCGGCATGAGTCGGGAATAGAAGTCTTCAGCGATGCGTTCTACCGTTTCTTCGAAGCGGTCTACGGTGGGTTGGTCGAAAAGATAGGGTGTGAGGTAGCCATGAATGCGGAAGGCAAGGATGGCCTTGTCGGCCAGCGCGTTGATATCTTCGCGAACCGGTTCGTTGGATTCACTGGTTTTGATCTGATGAATCGTTGAGCGGATCCGACGAATGCGTTCGACGAGTGGCTGGTCCGGTTTGGGCTCCAGTTCGAGGTCCGACTCGAGACTGGACACGAGATTCTCTGCGAAGCTACCCAGTGCTCCGGCTAATTCCCCGGGGTTGGCGTCAACGTTGCCGCCCAATCCATGGCTGGCCAGGTAGTCGGACACAATATGCGCACCAAGGCTGGTCACTGCGCCGATAGGGTCAACGCCGGGAGTGTAGGTATGACCGCTGTCCTTGCCGAGTTTGACGAGTCGATCGGTGACGGTCTGTCGAGGCAGGGTCAGGTGAGAAAACTTGAGGCTGATCGGGATGACCTTCACCGGCGTCTCCTTGAGCTTCTTTTGCGCCTGAAGGGCGATGAATGCTGTACCATCAAGGAAAGGAGTGGGGCGATCGTTGGTCAGATAGACATTCCCCTCAGGAAAGATGTTGAGTGCGTAGTCTCCGTTGATCAGCACTTCATTGGCAGCGGCCATGGCTTTTCGATCACTGCCTTCGCGGTCGATCGAAAAGTTCCCAAGCTTTTGCATGGCCCATGCCGCAAACTTTCCGCGCTGGAAAACGTCGTAGGCGGCCATGAAGCATGAAGGGATTCCAAGACGTCGATGGATCTCAGTGACGACCTGCGGGTCACTGTGACTGGGATGATTGATGACAAAAAGTATCCTCTCACCTCTGGCGATGCATTCGCGCGGGCCTTCGGTTTCGCCCTGGATGTGCAGTTCCTTGACGAGATGATTGGAACCGGGAACGACGAAGTGCTGGTTCACCGTTCGTCCGAGCCAGATAAGCGGTTTGCTCGGCTGAGCTTCGAAAAACTGATAGGGTGCGTCGGAGAACTCGAGCATGGTGTCAGGATACTTCCGAACTCGGGTTTGAGGCAATGACAGAGTGGGACTACTCCGGGCGGGGGAAAAGCTTGCGGTGCAGTCGATAGACCCGTTCCAATTCAGCGATGGGAGTCGCGTGGTCGTCGACCCGGACATCGCGGAATCGATCGTCGACGCCTCCGTAGCCCCAACCCTCGCGGACAATGAGCAGGGATGCCGACTGACGCCCTCGCTTGTCGCCGCCCGCTTCCTGTCCGGCTGCGAGGGAGGCAATGAGTCGCTCGGCGAGGACGCCTTCGGTTTCTTCAAAGGCTTTTGCCATGGCTTCTACGACTTCCGGACCCGTGAGAATATTGCCCTGGACCGCATAGTTCTCACCGGTCAGACCTCCTGCCCAGCCATGGCAATCGTCACCGGTAAAAGTGGCCGCTTCACCGCTGGCACTGATGACTCCCACCTGTCGCGAAGGGTGAAGGGGATCGTTCCCGGTGAGGAGTTTGATGGTCTGATCGGGATCGAGATTGGACTGCAGGGCGAGCAGTCCGAGGGGCCCGTAGCCGGTGTTGGCGAATGACTGGGTTGCAACGGCGCCGCCGCCGGCTTTGGCAAAGGGTACGATGGAACCGACACCAACGATCTTGGACTGAACCGCGACCCCGATCTCACCGGTATCAGGATCGACAGCCACGATCGAAAACGTGGCAACCGGCGGGGGCTCTTCCGATTTTGCGGTGATGGCAAGGAGCAGGAGTGCGCAAAGGCATACAGCTCTTGCGGGGATGCGAAGTCTCTGGCGCGATATGGGGCTTGATGCCATGGGTCGAACTATTAGGCTGGTTAGGTCTGACTAAGTCAACGATTCAACCCTGTTATGTCACTGACCAAACCCTGTTTAGTTCTCTTTCTTGCCCTGGCGGGGCTCTTCGTGAATGCTGCCGACAAGCCTAACATTCTTATGATCGCGATTGACGATCAGAATGACTGGATCGGATTCATGGGCGGGCATCCCAATGCCAAGACACCTCATATCGATGCCCTGGCCGCTTCCGGAACGGCTTTCACCAATGCTCATTGCCAGTCGCCCCTTTGCAACCCGTCGCGGACGAGCTTGATGGTGTCAAAGCGACCGGGATCGACCGGAATCTATGGCCTGAAACCGTGGTTTCGTGATGTCGCAGAATTGGCGGACCTCGAGACTTTGCCCCAATTCCTGATGCGAAACGGCTACAAGACTTACACGGCCGGCAAGATTTATCACGGCGGGCACGGCAAGAAAGACGGGGAATGGGATGTCGTTGGGCCGGGTGCCAGCGGAAAGCCGTTTCCACCCAAGAAACTGGTGAACACCCCTCAGCCTCACAAGCTGGTCGACTGGGGAAAATTTGATCACAAGGACGAAGAAAAAGGCGATTGGCTCGTTGCGGACTGGACCGAGCAGCAACTGGACAACATGCCAAAGGACGAACCTTTCTTCATGGCCTGCGGCTTTTTTCTGCCACATGTGCCCTGTTACGCGACTCAGAAGTGGTTCGACATGCATCCAGAGGAGACCACGCAGCTGCCGTTGATTAAGAGAGATGACCGCAAGGATACGCCACGGTTTTCCTGGTACATCCACTGGAAGTTACCGGAACCACGGCTTGAGTTTCTCGAGGATGCCGGTGAGTGGATGAACCTGACTCGTTCCTACCTGGCTTGCACCACCTTTGTTGACAGCCAGGTCAAGCGTGTCCTCGACGCTCTCGATCGAAACGGTCTCCGCGAAAACACGATTATCGTGCTCTGGTCGGATCATGGATGGCATATTGGAGAGAAAGAAATCACCGGCAAGAACACACTCTGGGATGATGGAACGAGAGTTCCGCTTTTGTTCGCCGGCCCCGGCGTGAAAGCCGGTCAAGTCTGCACCAAGCCGGCAGAACTTCTCGATGTTTACCCGACCCTTGCCGATCTCATCGGTTCGGAAAAGACCGAACAGCTGGAGGGTGTTTCTCTGCTGCCTCAGCTGCAGGATGCCTCTGCGGAACGCAAACGTCCCGCTATCACGACGCACAATGCCGGCAACCACGGGATTCGGTCTGAGAACTGGCGCTACATCGTTTACGCCGACGGATCGGAGGAACTCTACAACATGGTCGAGGATCCCAATGAATGGACCAACCTCGCCGGGAATCCGGAATATGCCGATGTGATCGCTGAGCATAAAAAGTTCGTCCCGACAGGCGATCTCCCGCCAGCACCGAACAGTGCCGCCCGTGTTCTTATCTATGAAAATGGTCGCGTGAACTGGGAGGGCGAAGACATCCCGGAAGGGGCTCCCATTCCTGAAATCACCCGCTGATTCGAATGGCAAAAGGGAAGGAAGCCTATGAGGCCCGCGTTGCGGAGCTGAACCTTTTTGGAAAAGACCTCGCACGTCGCGCCAAGTCGAAGTGTGAACTGTGCGAACGTGGGGGGGAGACTTTGAGCATTGTGGAAGTGCCTCCAGTTCCGAAAGATCCTGAGTTTGAGAAATGCGTGATGCTTTGTGAAGGCTGTCGCAAAGCGGTGGAGGAGCCAAAGCAGTTTGCCCCCGGCGAGCAATGGCGATTTCTTGCTCAGTCTGTCTGGGGCGAATTGCCCGCCGTGCAGCTGCTGGCGGTCAGATTGCTGAGACGAATGGAGGATTCGCAGGCATGGGCGCGTGAGGCACTGGAAACAGTATTTCTCGATGAAGACGTGGAAACTTGGGTAACGGAATCGGAGTGATCTGTTATCCGGTTTTGATGAAACTTCATCTCCCAGCCCTGCTGGCGGCGTTGGTGCTGCCCGTGTCGACCCTGGCCGTTGACTATGTTAGCGACGTGCTCCCGATCATGAAGGAGCATTGCTGGAAGTGTCACAGCAATGAAAATCAGGTGAAGGGCAATCTCGCTCTCGACGATTTTGAAGAGGTGAGGGACTACCAGATTGGGAAATTCAACATCATC
>JABSSQ010000407.1 GCA_013213905.1 Verrucomicrobiales bacterium
CAAGAGAAGGCCGGACGTTTAGGGGAACTGGAAAGAAAATGGAGGTCAAAAATTCAAGATTTGTCGCATGACCCCTAAAACACTAAAACCCATGACCCCTAAAACCTAAAACCCTATGACCCCTAAAACCCTAAACTGCACTGCCGGCACAAAAAGTGAACTGCAAAACCTCGATGAATCATGTATCCTGACCGCATGCAGACTGTGAAAGAACAAGTGCTCCATGTCGTGCACCGGCTCCCTGACGATGCGGACTTCCGCGATGTGAACGAGGAAATCGCTATGCTCGCGGCCGTGGCCGAGGCGGAAGACGACATCCGCGAAGGTCGGCTTATTGAAAACGAGGAAATGAAAGCGCGTCTCGACGACTGGCTGGATGGGTGAACCCGACAAGATCCTCTGGACCGAACGGGCTTCGGCCGATATCGAGGCCATCTTTCGTTACATCGCTCGACGCGATCCGAAAGCGGCCGGACGAATCGGGCGTGGGATCTACGACCGTGTTCAGATCCTGTTCGAGAACCCGGATGCCGGCAGCCTCCTCGATGAGCTGCGCGACGGAGGATGGCGCAAGTTGATCTATCGCCGCTGGAAGATCATTTACACCGTGCGCGACAATGCCGTCATCGTCGGTCGCGTCTGGCCGGCCGCGATGGGCGAGGCTGATTTAACGACGCCACTTGAAAGCGACGACTAAGAAAGAAGAAAACCTGCATTTTAGTGTTTTAGGGGTCATGCGACAAATCTTGAATATCTCTCGGCGTCCCGTATGCTGGTTTCATGCCACGAAATCCCAGAATTGAGTATACTGGGGCGGTGTACCACATAATGGCATGAGGGGACCGTCGTGAGCCGATCGTGTTCAGCGATGAGGATCGCAACCTTTTTATCGATACCCTGGGTGAAGTTTGCGGTCAGACGGGCTGGGAAGTGTTTGCCTGGGTATTGATGGAGAATCACTATCACCTAGCCGTGAGAACGCCTGAAGCGAATTTGGTGAAAGGGATGACATGGTTTCAGAATGCCTTTACGAGGAGAATCAATAGTCGTAATCAGTTGTGGGGGCACCTATTCGGCGGCCGTTACAAAGCGATTTTGGTGGAAGATGAATCCAACAGCGAGTCGGGGCTGTGGCGGAATTATCTGACTACCCTGATCGATTACATTCATTTGAATCCTGCTCGAGCAGGATTGGTAGATGGGGCTGAGACCAGTCTTCTGGAGTATCCGTGGAGTAGCCTCGCGTCAGCGTATGGGGTGGGTCCGAGCAAGCGAGCCAAGTGGATGGTCGTCAAAGAGGGAATTGATCTGTTGGGGGAGAAAGACACTGTCGCAGGTCGCCGTCGGTTGATTCAGCGGATGGACGAATGGGCTGCCAGTGAGGCGCGGGAAAGGGCAGGGTTGGTTGAGTTTGAGGGGCAGTCGTTGCAGAGTACGCTGAGGCGTGGCTGGTACTGGGGGACGCAGGAGTTCCGTGAGCGAATGGTAGAACGATTTGGAAAGGTAACCCAAGGGACGAAAGATCGAGGTGTAAGAGGTAGCGAGCTTTATCAGCGGCATGACAAAGTCGGAGCGGAGCGGATTTTGAGACAAGGCGAGAAGCACTTTGGGGCGAAGTTGGAAGTGCTGAGTGAGCCTCGTTATGGGGATCTTCGTCGAGTGGCCTTAGCCTACGCCCTGGTAAAAAGAACGACGGTGAGCAGGAGTTGGATTGCAGAGCGTTTGAACCTAAAAAGTGCTGCAAACGTGAGTCAGCGGGTAAAAAAGTTCGAACAAGAGAAGGCCGGACGTTTAGGGGAACTGGAAAGAAAATGGAGGTCAAAAATTCAAGATTTGTCGCATGACCCCTATGACGATTAAGAAAACGCTGCTTGAGCGATTCGGGGCTGCCAATCGCGAGGAGGGAGAGCATGCCCTGAGCCCAGCGAGTCGGCGGAGTAAACAGGCACGCGATTTCAGTTTGGCGGAACCTGAGCGAATCGTGCGAGAGGGGATTGCTGCGCTTGGACTCAACGAATCAGACATTGAGCAACGGAAGCGGGGCGACTTGCG
>JABSSQ010000408.1 GCA_013213905.1 Verrucomicrobiales bacterium
CGCCGTCCTCCACGCCACCTTTCCAGCCCCACCGGCCTCACTGCGCAGTTTCATCCGCAGCGTCAGCGGTCCGCCCATCTTCACTGAGGCCGTCCCGAGGAACGGGAACTTGCCGGTCGGGGTCACCTTCAGCCTCCCGTCCGCCACCACAGTTTCGCATTGCTTGGGCACGAGCCCCACGTCAGGAGCCTTAGCCGCCTTCACCGCCTCGACGTTGTAATTCGGATTCGGCTTGGGCCGTAGCGCGCCGGTTTCTTCGAGATGCGCCTCCAGCAGCGCGTCCAACCGCGCCACCACTTCGGGGTTGGACTCGGCCAGGTTGTTCGTTTCGCCCAGGTCAGCCTCGAGGTCATAGAGCTCGATCAGGTTGGGACGCGCCGCAGACGTTTCAAAACGCTTCACCAACTTATACTGCCCACTGCGCACCGTCGCGCCGCCCTGGGGAAAAGGAAACCAGGTGAAGACCGCTTCGCGTTCGATCGCTTCGCCCTCGGTCAGCGTCCGGAGCAGGGACAACCCGTCGAGCGGCTGCTCTGCGGGCGCGCTGACCTTGGCCGCCTCGAGAATGGTGGGATAGAGGTCCACCGCGTGCACGATCTCGGAGCTGAGACTGCCCGCTTCGATCCGTCCCGGCCAACGCACCATCAGCGGCACGCGCTGGCCACCTTCGTAGATCCGCGCCTTGCCTTCGCGCAGCGGGGCGTTGTTGGTCGGGTACTCATCCCCCGCCCACTTAATCCAGTCCTGGAGCATGTCGTACTTGCCATGTCCGGGCTTCATGGTTTCCCGCGCCGGGTCGCTCTTGCCGTTGCTGTGGATATTGCCGCCGTTGTCGGAGAAGAAAATGAAGAGCGTGTTTTCGGTGAGCCCCTGTTCGTCGAGCGTGTCGAGGATGCGACCGAGACTGTCGTCCACGCTCTTCAGCATCGACGCCATGATCGGGTTGCGCTGCTCGCCGCGCGGATCGGTCTTCTTCGCAAACTCGCGGGTGTATTCCTCCTTGTGACCCCAGGGGCCGTGCACCCCATACTGCCAGAGGTTGAGGAAAAAGGGTTCGTCTGTTTTTCCAGCATAGGCTTCAATGAACCTAATCGCCTCATCGGTGAGCCGGTCGGTGATGTATTCGCCCTCCGGTCCGTCGGTGATGTTGCCCACCTTGTTGCGATGTCCCGGCTCGCCCTCCGGCACCACGCCGTAAGGAGAAAAGTAACTCGGCGGTCCCGGATCGGGCGTGCAGAACCAGGCCGTGTCGAAGCCATTCTGAGTCGGCCAATGCGCCTGGGTCGCCCCGAGGTGCCACTTGCCGAAGTGCCCCGTCCGGTAACCCGCGTCGCGCAGGATCTCCGCCAGGGTGACCAGCTCCGGCTCGAGGTAGTTCTTGCTCTTCGCGTAAATCAACGGCTGCGTCGGCGCGGCCCGTTCGGGATAGAGAGACGCCCCCGGCTCCTGCGGCGAGAGGTGCCCGCTCGCCGTGGTGACGAGGTGACGGCTCGGGTACTGCCCGCTCATCAACGTCGCCCGCGTCGGCGAACACAAGGGCATCGCATACGCATCCGTGAACCGCATCGCCAACTCCGCAAAGCGCGACATGTTCGGTGTCTCGTAGTATTCGGAGCCATAAGGTTCCGAATCCATCCAGCCCATGTCATCGACCAGGAAGAGCACGATGTTGGGCCGGTCGTCCGAAGCCTTGGCGAAGGATGAGCGGTCCTGGGCGGAGGCGAGAGTGGTGAGGAGACAAGTGAGTGACAGCAGAAGAAAGAACTTCATGCCCTTAGTCTGAAGGAGGAATGCAGAATTGGCAGCGTCGTTTTTGTGTCGGACGCGGCAATGACTTAACAGGGTTGGGTGTGGGAGTTAACCCTGTTGGGTGGCCAGCGCTCTACAAGATCACACTTCCACGTCTCGACACTTCTCGTCGATGATCGCCGCAATCTTCTTTACGTCTTGGTCCGCATGAAGCCGAGCTTCCTTACTCAACCATTTGAGTAGCTGCTTATCATTCATTACTCGAACTGATACCGCAGGACTTTTCTGGGTCACATACCACCCCGGATAGACAACCACTGGAACGACTGGAACATTCCCGACCGTACGCTCAAGCAGGGCTCTCAGTTCTCCCGCCTGTCGTGAGGCTTGTTCTAACGGTTTACTTGTTTCACTGTATGGAAAGTAGATACGATCCTGATCAAAGGAGAGCTTGTGACCTTCCGTCTCTTCTTTACCCTTTCTCTTAAACTTGGTCTCGATGGCGTAAACACCAGGGGGACCGACCGCGATATGATCAACATTGCCAAACTCAAGCGGGCAATCGTGAAAAACGTAGAACCCGGAACGGTAAAGTTCGGCCAATTCATTGACCTGATCCCGCAGGTGGGACACTTCAAAACTAAAGTCCTGCCGGGGTTATGTTTCGGGTAGGTATTGGGTTTGATGTTCGACCTGTGCTTGCGCTGCGAAATGGAGCGGAGGCCGTAGGCCGTAGCGGAATTTCGCA
>JABSSQ010000409.1 GCA_013213905.1 Verrucomicrobiales bacterium
AACCCGGAACCGTCCTTTACTGTGGCCACCCTTCGATGCTGAGCCAACCCCTGCCGTTCCTGGGACTGCTCGGCGGGATCGTGGCCGCCATCTGGCTCTATCCACTCGATCTCAAGTTCACCCTCGGGGCCTCGGCGGTCGCTATTTTTTCACTGGCGAGCCTCAGCTTGACCCGCTTCACCAACGAATATTTCGTGACCGGCAGGCGCATCGAAATAGTGAAAGGCCTCATTGCCCGCAGTTCCAACGAGGTCCGCATTTCTGATGTGAGGGCGATCAACGTGACCTGCTCGGGGCTGATCGGGGCCATGGGAATCGGCACCGTCGACTTCTTCACGGCCGGGGATGAACCCGAGGTCACCTTCCGCAAGGTCGGGGCCGCCAAAAAGGTGAAGGCACTGGTGAGGCAACTTCAAGACTCACCGGTCTAACTGGCGATCGGCGACTGAATCGCTCTGACAATCTTGTAAGACTGCAGGAGAATGGGCAGCAGCATCAGCGAGAAGTGAACCCAGTTCACCACCTTGGCATAACGCGAACGCTGCAACTGGCGGCGATATCGTTCCGAGATCCAGAAGAAGGTCAACAGGACCGGCAGGAACATGGCCGTGGTCATGGAGTTGAAGCGCACGACCGGGTTGCCGATGCCGGCATAAAACAAGGTGATCGCGAACACGATGAGTAGATACAGGAGCATCCACCGGGCACTCGTTCCCCTCACCCGCCAGACTTCGTGCTCCTGCTTCCAGGAGGCCCATCGGTGAATCGATCCGATCACCACAAACACGCCCATGCCGTAGATCAGGATCCAGCCACCGCGCCCCAGGACACTGGATTTGAGCTGATAGATCGCTCCATTCCAGCCACGTTGGAATAACTTGGCAAAGCCGTTCTCGTTCACATACCGGACGATGCCCGGACGCGTCATGATATCCAGGGTTTCCAGTTCCTCCCGCCCCGGATAGGACCGTTGGAATTCGGCCGCTTCGGCCGGCGAATCCATCCAGACCAGGTACTTCTGGAGGCTGTAAAACGGGTCACCGAACTGGGTATTTGCGTAACTCATCCTCGGCCCAACCATGAGCAGAAAGGCAGTCAGCATCATCGCGAAGCCCACCAACTGATTCGATGGAACCCAGAGGGAATCCTCAGCTTCCCCTTTCTTTCTCGCTGCAACCGCACAGGCGATGGAACGAATGATCGATACAATGATGAAGCCCACCGCAATCGGCCAGACCATGGCCTTGGCGAGATAAGCAAGCCCCAGCAACAAACCGAAGACCGCGTACTGCCACAGCATGTTCTGACGAATCATCGAAAGGGCGCACAACCAGGCCAGAACCACGAGGAGGTAGTAAATCGCATCAGAGCTGAAGTAGGCCGACCGCTCCAGGATCACTCCAAATCCTCCCATCAGGATCATGGCGGCAGAACCAGTGAAGGAAAATGCTTTGGCGGCACCCAGCCCAAAGAGAATCAGGAGACTGGCTGACAAAACCATGTTCATCTGCTTGCCCGCTTCGAACATTTCGTCGGGAGCCTCCTGCGAGTGATTCCGCATCAGCCATGGCCAGAGCGGATCAATCAGGCCATCCGTGTATTGGGGAAGCAACTGGGTGAACTGGTAGGATATGGAACGACTCGCGGCCGGATCATCTTCGCCGATCGCTGCCGCCTTGTAGACCGCATCAATGTATTGAGTCTGGATATTGCCGATCCTGGTAGTATTGGCTTCCTCGATCAGGATGGTCGCCAGGTAAGTGTAGGACCAAGCGTAGCCACAGAGGAAAAGCGTGAACAAGGCCCATTTCCCCCAATCCTTGCGTTTTTTCCCGGGAATCTGTGTCGAAGATTCTGTCATTCCGATTCGCGACTTCGCTCGACCCGTTCCTCAGATTCCTCAAGAAATGCCTCTGATTGCCGGTACTCGATCAGCGCGGCCACTCGTTTTGCGTGCCTGATCGACTCGCGCATCACCTGGAGCTCCACCCGGCCCACGTCGGCTCCGGGGAATTCATCCAACTTTTCGGGAGACCGGGTCTGCAAGATGAGCAACTTCGGTTGAAACCACTTCGAAATATACTCGGCCGTTTCGACCTCCCCATATTCGAAACGAACCACAGTTGTGTCACTTTTCCGGAAAGCCCGGTCCTTTTCCTTGAACTGCAGTTCCAGCCAGTCACGCCCGCAATAGAGCTTTCCCTGAATGTGCTGATACCCCATGGCATCAGTGGCAGGATTCTCGAAAGAAACTGACAGTTCGTCGTACAAGTGATCGGGCGGGAGTTAGAGATTCTCAGGGCAAATCATTCGCCGGAATCACCGCGTCCGCAAGCGCCTTCGACCAGGCTTCGACTTCCCCGGCTTCGAGAGGACGATCCATTCGAAACTCCGCCAGGATCCGGGACGCCTCTCCGCTGCCGGCAATGAGGCAGCGCCATTCGCCACCGCCCACGGTGACCTGGGTGGCTGAAACTTCACCGGGAATACCCTGCTGACAAAATGAACCCGATGCCCGGGCCAGGAGAGCTCCGGCGCCATTCGCTTCGGACCCATCCGTATTGGCTCCCGCGTGAAGCAAATAGCCATCCCGATCGAACACCGTCACCCCGCGAACATCGTCACACTCATCGGCACGCTCGGCAAAAGCGGCGAGACGCTGAGGCAAATTGTCTTTCCGACGAACCTCGAAAGTCGCCGTGAGATCTTCCTCAAGAGCTGCTGCGGCGGGCTCCGTTGACATGCCGAGCAGTTCCAGCAATTCCTCGTCTTCCGCAGTCTTGATTCTCCGCTTCTTAATGAGACGATTCCGCTCCGCTATTTTGCGGGCTTCGGCGAGAGCGAGGACCGCTTTGTCCGCATCCCGCTCCGACTCGGTCCGGCGTCGAATTTCGAGAAGGTCGCCAGCATCGCCAAGAAGCAGGGACGAACGCTCTTCATCCTCCGAAGAGGGAGTTTCCTCCACGGTCAAAGTCGTGAGAACTTCAGAAGGGTCGGTAGTAAGAACGCTGTCGACCGGCTCCTCTTCAGCAACAGGCTCCTCTTCAGCAACAGGCTCCTCTTCAGCGACCGGTTCCTCTTCGGCAACAGGTTCCTCTTCGGCAACAGGTTCCTCTTCGGC
>JABSSQ010000041.1 GCA_013213905.1 Verrucomicrobiales bacterium
ACCGCATCATTTCCACGGCAATCTCCCGGGACTGGTTAAAGCCCCTCTCCCTCAGCCGCTTGGGATGCAGGGGCACCGGCACCACCACCCAGGAGTCCCGGAGCAACCGCTCATCCCGCCACACGACGGAGATCAGCGAACCCACCAACCGTGACAAGTGCACCTGCTGCCCGTATTTGAACCGGTGCATCAATTCACGCGCCACACCGGCGCTCCGCCACGCACTGACGGCGAAATCAAAGGCAAGTTCACGATCCTTGCAGTTGGCGCACTGGAAGGCTCCCAACAGGGGAGCATCGTAACGCTGACCACAGATTTCGCAGTAACCGTCCTCAATCGCTTTTAAAGTCGATTCACAATCTCCGCAAAGAAACGGCCTTTCGACCTGCCTTTCGGTCGTCAAAGGCACATCGCACACCCCGCAGGCCGGCGGATATACCCATCCGCGCACGCCCTGCCAGAGGTGAGCCAGCCCGCTCACCCTTCAGCCTCCGGTTCAACTGGCTCAGGATTGCCGGTCCTTCGCAACCACAGCCACATGGCCAGCCCGGTCAGAGCGACCACGAAGAAAGAAACGGCTCCGACCCTCAACGTATCCCCGAGCCACGGCATCATCGCATCGCGGTCAAAAGCCCGCGTCGTCAGGGGGCTCAGGGTTTTCACGCCAAACACCCACCCCGCATGCAGACCGATCCCAAGCCAGAGCGAGCCCGTCTTTTCCCGGGTGTAGCCCAGCACCAGGCCGATCGCAAAGAGCACGGCAAATTCTGACAGCAGGAAATAAAGATCCCCGAACTGAGAAAAGAAGTGTTGGAAAATCCGACCGACAAACCAGAAACCCGATCCGGCATGGACCACCTCGACAGTAAGACCGTGCGGAGGGTTGAAGAAGTGCAGCACCGCAAACACGGCCGCGACGACGTAGAAGAGCGGCTTCGGCTTCAACAGCTTGGCCAGCACGGCATAGAGGGCACCGCGGAAAACCAGTTCCTCGAGAAGACCCACCGCAATTCCCGTCCCAAGCGCCTCCAGGAGGACCTCATAGAGAGGCTTGTCGGTATCCTTCATCACATACCAGCCCTGGGCCACATAGCCCCAGCCGAGAACCAGGAGACTGGCTCCACCCACGATGAAACCAATCAGCAGATGGCGCCACCAGGCCGGGTTCGGGTCCAGGTTCATGAATTCCTTCACCGAACCGCGTTTCTTCTTTCCCGCATTGAGCCAGCGCACCGTCGGGAAAATCATGATGAACCCGCCAAGAAGGATCGCCCGGTTGAAGTAACGGGAGAACTTGGCCCGGTCCATCGAACCGTTGATGTCGTCGAGCAGCGTGCCCTCGAGCCACCCTTCCGCGACGACGTGTTTCCCGCCAATATAGAGAAATGGCGCTAAGAGAGCCCCGAGCACAACCGTTCCAGCGATGAAAACCAGAATTTTAAAGGCATCGGACTGGAGGAAAGTCCCACGTGACATGCCAGCCCGATAAGCTCGTTCTCAGGGAATTGCAATCGCCGGCTGGCCCCTTCCAGCCCGCAGCCGCGTCCTACAAAAGTCTTTTATCCGTATCCCTTTCAGTGTAAGTTCCTGCGCTCTCCTGATTCTCAGGAGAAAACACGGACACAGTCATTCAGACCGCCTCTCCCCATGCTATCTACCTGCCTCTCCCCTCTCTCACGTGTTGTCCTTCCTGCCCTGATCCTCGGCGTTGTTCTTGCCCCCAAACTCGAGGCCCAGACCAAATACGGTGAGCTCGCCGCGCGAGTGACCGGAATGCTCGAGGACGAGCACTTCTACCGCCAGGCTTTCGACAACAAAATGTCGGAGCGGGTTCTCACGACCTATCTCGAGATGCTGGACTACAGCCGCATCTACTTCACTTCCGAAGACATCGAGTCTTTCAACGAGAAATACCTGACCACGATCGACGACGAAGTGCGCAAGGACGGCATCCCCGCCGCCACTGAGATCTACTCGATCTACGAAGAGCGTGTCCGCGACCGGGTTAACTTTGCCAAGAGCCTCGCCAAGCCGGACACCTTCACTTACGACTCCGATCGCAGCATCATGATCACCCGCAAGGATGCGGAGTGGGCAACTGCCGGTGAAGCACACGACCAGCTTTGGCGCAACCTGATCGAAGGCGACCTTATCCGCGAAAAGCTCATCGCCGAGGCTCTTGCCGATAAAGAGGCCGAGGAAGCGGAGAAAGCTAAGGCCGAAGGTAAGGAGCCTGAGGAGAAAGCCGACGACAAGGACAAGAAGGACATCTACACCAAGGTCTCCGATCGCTACGACCGTATCCTCAAGCGCGTCAACGAGAACACCACCGAAGACGTCGCTACGCTCTTCATCAAGTCCATCGCACGCGCTTACGATCCGCACTCCGAGTATTTCTCCCAGCAGCAGTACGACAACTTCCGCATCGGCATGAACAAGTCCCTCAAGGGTATCGGTGCCATGCTGCAGAAGGACGAGGAACAGGGCGGCGCCACGATCGAAGGCCTCGTCGTCGGTGGTCCTGCTTTCAAAGGAGGAGAGCTCGAAGTGAAAGACCGCGTCATCGGGGTCGCCCAGGGCGACGACGGTGAATACGTCGACGTTGTCGACATGCAACTCTCCGACATCGTCGATCTTATCCGCGGTGAAATCGGAACCACGGTTCGCCTCAAGGTCATGCCGATGGGTAAAGGCGAAATGATCAAGCTCATCAGCATCGAGCGCGACCAGATCGACCTCAAGGACAGCCTTGCCACTGCCGACCTCATCATCACGAAGGACCCCAATGGTGAAGAGCAGAAGATCGGTTGGATCACCCTCCCCTCTTTCTACGCCGACATGGACGGCGGAAACACCAGCACCACCGACGACGTGCGTCGCCTTCTTATCCGCCTTGCCATCGAAGGCATTGACGGCCTCGTCGTTGATCTTCGCGACAACGGAGGTGGTTCTCTCGAAGAAGCCATCAACATGACCGGCCTCTTCATCAAGCGCGGCCCGGTCGTTCAAGCCGTCGACTGGCGCGGCAACCAGACCGAGAAAGCTTCCCGCAACAACGAAGCCACTTACGACGGTCCTCTCGTTGTCCTGACCAACCGGGCATCTGCCTCGGCTTCCGAGATTTTTGCCGCTGCCCTCCAGGACTATGGCCGCGCTGTCATCGTAGGTGACCAGTCCACTTTCGGCAAAGGAACGGTGCAGCAGTTGCGTCCGGTTCTTTCCAACCGCCTCCTGCTTCCTTTCAACCGTGAAGCCAATCAACAGGGTGCTCTCAAGCTGACGATCCAGACTTTCTACCGCATCAACGGAGATTCCACCCAGCGCGACGGAGTTGTGCCGGACATCGTTCTTCCGTCCATGCTTGATATTGCCGACATTGGTGAAGCGTCCCTTCCCAACGCTCTCATAGTTGATCCGATCCCACCGGCGAAGTACACCGAGTTCTTTGCCAAGCCGCTGCCTCTGAATGTCCTGAACGACGCTTCCGCCGCCCGCATCGCCAACGGTAGAAATTTCGACTACATCCTCGAGACCATCGCCAAGGAAAAGGAGCGCATCGATGCAAACACCATTTCCATCAACATGCAGACGCGCGAAGAGGAAGCCGAACAGAACGAAGTCGAGCGTGAAAAGCGCAAGGAGGAGCGCATCGCCTACTTCAACGAAGTGAAAGCTGACGAAGAGGGTCTCTTCACCGTCTACAAGCTGACCCAGGACAATGTGCTCGAGGAGGGCCTGACCCTTCGTGATGATCTTTCCCTCGAAGAACTCAGCGGCATGTCCCGCGGCGACGCCGACGACGAGGATGAGAACAGCGAGGATCTCGAATACCCGCACAAGTTTGATCCTTACCAGCGCGAGACCATCCACATTCTCCAGGATCTCATCGCCATCGGTGAAACCGGCAGCCCGGTGAACATCTCCGAGGCCAAGCCCGCTCAGCGCGAGAAACTCGTGCCCATCGAAGCACGCAGCACGCAGGCGAACTAATCTCACTTTCACCGGACCACCGCGGGCAACCTCGCGAGGTGCCGGTGAAAGCCTTCCACCCTGCGGGTGGCCAACATGAGCAGTGGTTTCGAACAGGCATTCGAAGGCTTGCAGGTGAAACTGCGGCTGCCCGATCTCTGGCAACAGGAAGCGGTCAGGGCGCTCCGCGAAGGTGAGGACGTTGTCCTCGCTGCGCCGACAGGGGCCGGGAAAACCTTTGTCTTTGAGAGCCTCATCGACAGCGACAAATCGTTCTCGCAGGAGAAGCAGGCCGTCTACACCGTGCCCACCCGGGCCCTCGCTAACGACAAGTGGCAGGAGTGGAAAAAAGCCGGCTGGAACGTCGGCATCGCCACCGGCGATCTTGCCGAGAATCTCGAAGCCCCCGTCATCGTCGCCACGCTCGAAACGCAGCGCGAGCGCCTTCTCTCCGGCAAGCAGGCACCCGCCTTGCTCGTCATCGACGAATACCAGATGATCGGCGACCGCACCCGGGGCCTCAACTACGAACTCGCCATCGCCCTGGCACCGACCGACACCCGGCTGCTCCTCTTGAGCGGCAGCGTCGGCAACCCGAAACACATTTGCGAATGGCTTCAGCGGCTCGGCCGAAACGCCCGCGTCGTCTTCACCGACGTCCGGCCTGTCCCGCTCGATGAGATGCCGCTTGAAGCCCTTCCTAACCAAGCCCCTAGAAAATACAGTAACTTCTGGCAGCGCCTTGCCCTCGGCACCCTGCTTTCCCACTACGGACCGCTCCTGATCTTTGCTCCTCACCGCAAGGCAGCAGAAAAAATCGCCTGGAAAGTGGCGGAAGCTTTTCCCGATGACGATCCCATCACACTCGGTAATGGAGAACTCGAACAAGCTGCCTCGGCAGATCTCACCCGCCTCCTCCGCAAGCGCATCGCCTTTCACCACAGCGGGCTCAGCTTTGTTGAAAGAGCCGGTATCGTCGAACCCCTTGCCAAGGCGGGACAACTTCGCGTCATCGTCGCGACGATGGGCCTGGCCGCCGGGATCAACTTCTCGGTTCGCTCGGTCTTTGTCTCCGACACCGTCTACCAGGACGGCCCGTTCCAACGCGAAGTCAGCCCCGACGAACTGCTCCAGATGTTCGGACGAGCCGGTCGCCGCGGACTCGACGAAACCGGCTACATTATTTCCGGGCACAAAAGCCCCCGTCTCGGTGATGCCCGACCACTCGATCTTCACCGCCAGAACGAACTCGACTGGCCCACTCTGATTCGCCGCATGCACTACGCGGCGGAGAACAACGATTCTCCATTTGAGGCAGCGCGTGAGTTGCGCGACCGCCTTTTCTCGCGGCAACGCATTCCGCTCGGGTTTCGTTCCAACTCCGGGGAAGCCGAGTCCAGCGATGAAAACAAACCCCTCTTCGGGCTCAAACCCACCCGCAAGGAAATCCTCAACGCTCAGGGGGAATGGGAATCTGTCCGCTCTGGTCGCGAATCCAGCGTCCCCCTCCACAGCGCCCGAAGCTTTGTTCGCGGACGCTATCGCAATGCCGAGTCTAACAGTGCATTAATTTCATCCCTTCTCCCAAAACGATCACGGCTCACCCGCCTCGACGAGAAGGGCAAGGGACCACGACGCTACGGGCTCGAAATTGCCGTCGCTACCGAAACAGAAAACGAACATTTCAAGCTCACCAAATTTGCAAGACAGC
>JABSSQ010000410.1 GCA_013213905.1 Verrucomicrobiales bacterium
CCGGGGGAAAGGGGGGCCCAGGCTGAGAGGGAAGCGATCTCCTCGAACTCGTTGTCGAAGAAGGCGACGGTCACTTCGGCAGCGGTATTGGTTTTTTTGATTTGGTCTTTGGCAGCCTTGAGAGCCTGATCCCAGAGATCTTCCCGTTTCATGGAAGCACTTCGGTCGATTAGGATGACTTTTCGCTCCAGCGAATCGGCCACGATGGCCTCGGGCAGTGTGTTGAGAAAAGGGCGCCCGAAAGCAAAGGCGAGCAGGAGCAGGGCGAGGCAGCGAAGTGCCAGCAGGAGCCAGCGTTCGAGGCGGGTGCGGCGAGTCAGTTTCTCCGGAGTTTGCTCCAGGAACATGTGAGAACTGAATGGAATGTGCTCCTTCGGAGGCCGTCGGCGAAGGTGCAGCAGGATCGGCACCGCGAGGGCGGCGGCACCGAGCAGGTAGAGCGGGAAGAGGAAACTCACAGCAGGGAGAAGCCTGCCATGGTTTCAGAAGCGAGGCGAGGACGTTTTCGCGGCCTAACGGGGCCGGGGAAATATTGAAATGACGAAAAGCGGAAACAGAGAAATGAGATCAGTTCCGAGGCGTTGGATCGTCAACCACCTCAGCCTCAACGTTGATGACTTGAGGGCCACCGGAGCGACCTGATCCATCTTGCGAGAAATTCTGGGTGGCGGCGTTCACGTTCTGGGACACGACGTCGACGCGTCCTTTGAGACGGTCTTTAATGATCGCTTTGACGACTTTGCGGAAAGGGGGGATCAGCAGGCTGAAGCCGATCGCATCGGTGAGGAAGCCCGGGGTAAGGAGGACGGCGCCGGCGATGAGAATCATGAGGCCATCCATGACTTCCTCGTGGGGCAGTTTGCCCTGGGCCAGCGCCTGCTGGTAGTTGTTGAGAGCCTTGAGCCCCTGAGACTTGGTCAGATAGGCACCGATGAAGGCAGTGAGAATGATGATGCCGAGAGTGGCGAAGAGGCCGATCTTTTCGCCCAGGGTAATAAAGATCGCCAGTTCCGCGACGGGAACGAGGATAAAGAGGAGCAGGAGTTTGGCGAACATGGTTAAGGGATAGTATTAGAGGCCGTTTCGGAGAGCGGCGTTCAATTTCAGATACTCCGCGAAGGCTAGTCCTTCAACTGGAACCGGGGTATTAGGAAATTGCGGCAAGATTGTAGTCGAGTCCCCGTGGGCTCGAAACAGGATCAGGCGGTCTCTTCCGGAATATCGCGGCAATGCTTGAGGCGGTAACCGCCGTCGACCGGGAGAATGGTTCCGGTGACGTAGTCTGCGTCGGTGGATGCGAGGTAGGCCGCGGCTTTGCCAATTTCCTCAGGCAGTCCGAGGCGCCCCCACGGCAGCTTTCGGCCCTCTGCGGCCATGGTTTCATCGTTGTAGTGCTGGCGTTCGCCGGGAGTATCGATCCAGCCGGGTTCGATGGCGCTGACGTTGATGTGGTTTTCCGCCAGTTCGATGGCCATGGTTTCGGTCATGGAATTGAGTCCGGGCTTGGCGGCGCTGTAGGCGACGCAGCAGGCGTTGGGAATCCGGGCGAGAACGCTGGAAATGAAGACGATTTTTCCGGGATTATCCTTCTCCACGAAATGACGGACGACGAGTTGTCCCATGTGAAATGCCCCGAGCAGGGCCGATTGGAGAATGGCTTCAAAATCCTCGGGCGGGTAGTCGAGGAAGCTGTTACGGCGATTGAAGGCCGGCACGTGGACGAGGATATCGACTTCGCCGAAACGGGTTACTGCTTCAGTCAGCGTTGGTTCGCAGCTTTCGCGCGAAAAAGCGTCGGCTTCGATACCAATGCATTCGACGCCGAGAGCTTCCACGGTTTTGACACCGTCGTTGAGTTCCCCGCTTCCGGGGCGATCGACCAGGGCGATGGAGGCTCCCGCTTTTGCCAGTTCGGTGGCGCAACCCAGCCCGATTCCGCGGCCGCCACCCGTGACGATGGCGGTTTTTCCTGCAAGTTTCATTGTGGTGAACTGTAGCGGATCGGAGTCCTGACAGGAAGGCCTCAATTGCGCGGGGATATCGTGATACATCCGCCTCAGATCTTGACCTTTGGTCTTATCCTGCGAAGGGTGCTGCTGTGAACCAGGAATCCATCGACAAGCTCAACGACGCCATTCGTGACGTGCACGATTTCCCGAAGCCGGGAATTGTTTTCAAAGACATCACTCCGTTGCTCGCCGACGGCAAACTCTTGCGTCTGACAACCGAGCTCTTTGCGGAAACGCTCGAAGGTGCCGAGGTGGATAAGGTGATCGGAATCGACGCGCGAGGTTTTATCTTCGGTGCGGCTCTGGCCGACCGGATCGGTGCCGGATTTATTCCAGTGAGGAAGAAAGGCAAGCTTCCGTGGGAAACCACCGGAGTGGCCTACTCGCTGGAATACGGAGAGGCTCATGTGGAAATCCACAAGGACGCGATTCATTCCGGTGAGAGAGTCATTCTCGTCGACGACCTGCTTGCGACCGGAGGCACTGCCGGGGCAGCGATTAAGCTGGTCCAGGAACTCGGCGGCGAGATTGTTTGCGTTAGTTTCCTGATCGAACTGGAATTTCTCGAAGGGCGCAAGAATCTCGACTCCGATGTGCGGATCGAGGCGTTACTCAAATACTGAAAGGACGGGGCAGAGGCTCCGTCTCCTACTGCATGAGTTACGAAAGCGATATTCTGCGCAACTGGTACCTGCTGTTTCACTACGGTTCGCCCGAGGAAATTCTGGAAGGCGTCGGTTTTGATGCGGCCGGGTTGCCGAACGGTTGCCTCGAATTCCCCGTCGCGACGGTGGAACTGGCAGGCCTTGAAGGTCCGATCGGACGAGCCCTCGACATCGGATGCGCGGTTGGGCGTTCTTCCCTCGAGATGACCAAGGTTGCCAACGAAGTGATTGGGATCGATTTTTCCCAGTCGTTTGTTGATGTCGCCGACGAAGTCAGCAGGGGAGAGACCGTGTCTTATCATCGCTATCGGGAAATGCACCTCTCCGATTTGCTTCAAGTGCGACTGCCGGACGGGGTCCAACCGGAACGCGTTTCTTTTGAGCAAGGGGATGCGATGAATCTGCGCGATGACCTCGGGCAGTTCGACCTGGTGCACGCAGCCAACCTCTTGTGTCGCCTGACCGAACCACGAAAATTTCTCGATCGGCTGCCTTCCCTGGTCAGCGAAGGAGGGGCCCTGGTGCTGGCAACTCCGGCGACCTGGATGGAGGATTACACGCCGGCAGAGAATCGACCTGAGGGGTTAACCCTCGATTATCTGAAGGGGCATCTCTCGGGAACGTTCGAACTGAAGCAGGTGGTGGAAGTGCCCTTCCTGATTCGAGAGCATCAGCGTAAGCTCCAGCTGAGCACGTCGCAGACCAGCATCTGGACCAAGTGAAACGGCAGATAAGGCGCAATCAGGGCGTCGACAGTCGGGGACCTTCCGATAGGATGGACGCTCAAATCATGAAAACTCCTATTACATATCTCTCTGTCTTGGCTGCCGGGCTTTCTCTCCTGGTAGCTTCCACTGCAAACGCCGGCGAATGGGTTGAACTTTTCGACGGCAAATCTCTTAAGGGCTGGAAGAAGTCTACGCTTGGTTCAGCTAATTACTCGGTCGTCGATGGTGTCATTAAGGGCGAAACCGTCGAAGGCAGTCCTAACACCTTCCTGCTCAGTGAGAAGGAATACGGTAATTTCGAACTCGAGTTCGAAGTGAAGGTTCACGACAGCCTTAATTCCGGTTGCCAGATTCGCTCGCGCGAGAAGGTCGAGGCTGATCTCGCCACCACTGGAAAGAACGGCAAGCCGGCCAAGGATATTGACCGCTTGTTTGGTCCCCAGGTTGAGTTGGAGGCATCTCCCGGCCAGTCTGCCTACATCTACGGCGAGGCAACCGGTCGCGGCTGGATCTCTCCCGAGCCCGGTGAGGGCGCTGCTCACGAGTTCATGAAGAATGGTGAGTGGAACAAGATCCGTATCGTCGCCAATGGCGTTCGTATCCAGACTTTCGTGAATGGAAATCCCGTCGCTGATCTTTCCGACGAGGCGATTTTCAAGACTCACCCGAAAGGACATATCGGCCTCCAGGTGCACGGCATCAAGAAGGACACCGGCCCTTACGATGTCTACTGGAAAAACATCCGCATCAAGGAACTGAAGTAACCCATTTAGTTGCGAGTGAAAATAAAGGCGGAATTTTCCTTGCCGCCCTTTCCGGTTTTCCCTAAAAACGGCTTAGAGAGAGCGGAGTTTTGATATCGTCTTTGGAATTCCGCTCGATCTTATAAGGAGGAGGGCCCCGGTATCGCGAAAGCGGTACCGGGGTATTTTTTTGAACCCAAGGAGGGGAGAATTCATCGATCTATTGCCACGATTTCGGTTTTAGTGACGTCTTCCGGCCCGATCTCGGCCGATTTTTCTTTTTGGGGCCGGGCCTTGCCTATGGACCTGAATCAGCGACATTGTCGGCCACCCCGCTGTCGGCGCCTGTGCCTGTCGGGATATGAGCATGAGTGATATTGCAACCAATCGGAAAGCCCGTCGGGATTTCCATATTTCTGAGAAGTACGAGGCCGGTATCGAACTGAAAGGTACCGAGGTGAAGTCTATTCGTGCCGGAAAGGTCAATATCGGGGAATCTTTCGCCCGGATCGATAAAGGACAGGCCTGGCTTTACCAGTGCGACATTCGCCCCTACGAGCAGGCCAGCCACGAGTTTCACGTGCCCTTGCGAAATCGGCGTCTGCTCCTGCATAAGAAGGAGATTCGTCGCATGGCGATGCTGACCGATCAGAAAGGGGCCACCCTGGTGCCGCTTCGCCTCTACTGGAAGAACGGTCGCGTCAAAGTCGAGATCGGTATCGGCAAGGGTAAGGACCAGCGCGACAAGCGCCAGGACCTCAAGCTGGCGGCACACAACCGCGAGGTGGAGCGGGAACTGGCACGCATTCACAAGTGATGTGGGATATTTCGTAGAAATCGAACGGGATGCCCGGGAGCGGAAGTCGGTTGACTGTCCTCCTGAATCCCGTTCATTCCGAGACAATTAAGGTAAAAGCCTGATGGGATCGAATTTTGGCCAACTTTTCAGAATATCCACCTGGGGGGAATCTCACGGTGGCGGTGTCGGCGTGGTGGTGGACGGTTGTCCTCCGCAAATCCCGCTGACAGAAGCAGATATTCAGGTTGACCTGGACCGTCGCCGTCCCGGACAGAGCGAAGTGACGACACCCCGCAATGAAGCCGACCAGGCGGAGATTCTTTCCGGTACTTTTGAGGGACAGACACTCGGCACACCCATCGGCATTCTGGTGAGGAACAAGGATCACCGTCCCGAGGCCTACTCCGAGATGAGCGAGAAATTTCGCCCCTCTCACGCCGACTACACCTACCAGGCCAAGTACGGCATTCGCAACTGGCAGGGTGGGGGGCGCTCCAGCGCTCGCGAAACCATTGGTCGCGTCGCCGCCGCGGCGATTGCCAAGAAGGTGATCAATCAGTGCTTTGCTCCGGACCTTGAGATTCTTCCATTCGTGGAATCGATCGGAACCCTGAAAGCTAACGTCGACACTTCCGCGGTGACGCGGGAAATGATCGAGTCGAATATTGTGCGCACGGGCGACCCGGATTCGGTCGAGCCGATGATTGATCTCATCAAGGAAGTCCGCGCCGACGGCAACTCCATCGGCGGTACGGTCGGCTGTGTGATCCGCAATGTTCCGGTCGGGCTGGGGATGCCGGTCTTTGATCGCCTCGAAGCTGATCTCGCCAAGGGCATGCTGAGCCTTCCGGCAACCAAGGGCTTTGAAGTGGGGTCGGGATTTGCGGGAACCGAGATGACCGGTCGCGAACACAACGATCCTTTCCGCATGGTTGACGGCAAGGTGCGCACGACCAGTAATCGTTCCGGTGGCGTCCAGGGTGGCATTTCCAACGGCGAAGACATCGTCTTTCGCGTGGCTTTCAAGCCGACCGCAACCATCATGACCGAGCAGGACACGGTTTCGACCGGCTACGAAGAGACCGAGCTCAAGGGGCGTGGTCGACACGATGCCTGTGTTCTGCCGAGAGCTGTTCCCATGGTGGAAGCGATGGCGGCCCTCGTTCTCGTCGACCACATGCTCCGGCAGCGGGCGCTTTGTGGTGACTCTACGGCTGGCGAATGAGCGACTACCTGCCTATCCTTCTCGTTTCAGTCTTTGCGGTGATTTCGTTCATCATCGCGATGAACCGGGGAGCCATTCCGATCCTGGCATCGGGAATGGGATTGCTGGCAGCGTTAGTCTTGAGTGTTTTTCTCCTGAATATCCTGATTGCCTTGAAGGGCAATTTTGATGCCTTCTCGATGAGTTGGCCAAGGGTCCTGGCCCTGATGGCGGTTGGCCTGGTTATCGTGATGGTTTTTGTGCGCCTTGTTGCGAAGAGCCTGCTTCTCCGACTTGTTGGTGACAATGACTCCAGGTTGAACTGGTTTGAAGGGTTCGCCGGTGGTTGCCTCTCCCTGTTTTCCGTGGCAATCGGGGCGGTGTTCCTGTTCAGCGGATTTCGTATCGCAGGCACCGTCGACGAATTGAACTACACGGCGTCCCTGGCTCGTGAAGGCGTGGTGGAGATGGGCGGCAAGATTCCGGCGTATCCCCGTTCTGTCGCGTGGCGTGACCAGATCGAAGAGATTCCGGGAGTGGCCGGTGTGCTCGACCTGGTCGATCCGTTCAGTAACCGGGTCTTTCGAAATTCCGCAGCCATGGTGATGGTGGCTCCGGCTCCGAGTCTCAGGGCCTACTTCATCCGTGACGAGAATATCGTCGAGATCGCGCACGCGGGTAAGTTCTGGGATGTCTCGCAGGATCCCTCAGTGGCTGAAACTCTGAATGCGCAGGATCGACTGGGCCTGGTCTTCCATCGCCTCGTTCGACAGGCTGCCTCGAAGGACGGCGTCGCTGAGCCTTTGAGAAAGTTGCAATTGCGCGGATATCTGGAAGGATTTGTCGATTCGTTGATCCCGGCTCCTGCCTACGGCGAAGTCACCAACTCGTAACTCATGGGAAACCCAAACTACACAGTGACGATCGGACTTGAAGTCCACGTGCAACTCAAGACGGAGAGCAAGATGTTCTGCTCCTGTCCGGTGAAGTTCGGAGAGCCGCCTAATACCCTGACCTGTCCGACCTGTCTGGGTCTGCCCGGGGCTCTCCCTGTTCTGAATGGGGGAGCGATTGAGCGCACTATTCTGACGGGGCAACTGCTCGGCTGCACCACGCCCGAAGTCGTGAAGTGGGACCGGAAGAACTACTTCTATCCGGACATGCCGAAGAACTACCAGATTTCCCAGTTCGACCTGCCGCTTTGTCTCGGCGGTGGCGTGCCGCTCTATGAGTTGGCTTATCCGAAGGATCACCAGAAGCAGATCGAGAATCCCGGGAAGGTGGTCGAGTTGACCCGCATTCACCTCGAGGAGGACGTGGCCAAGTCGACCCACCACGCGACCTATACCACGATTGATTTCAACCGTGCCGGAACGCCGCTGATGGAGATTGTGTCCGAGCCTGATATCGATACCGCGGAAGAAGCAGTGGCCTACCTCAACTCCCTTCGCCAGATCCTCGTTTACAGTGGGGTTTCCGATGCCGACATGGAGAAGGGCCAGATGCGTTGTGATGTGAACGTTTCCGTTCGTCCCAATGACCAGGACGAGCTCGGCACCAAGATTGAGCTGAAGAACCTCAACTCGGTTTCGGCGGTGCGCCGTTCGCTGCACTACGAAATTGATCGCCAGATCGAAGAACTCGAAGCCGGCAACACGATCGTGCAGGCCACCTGGCGCTGGAATGATGAAGTCGGCCAGACCGAGATCATGCGTACCAAGGAGGATGCACACGATTATCGCTACTTTCCCGATCCTGACCTGCTGCCGGTGAAGACCACCGAGATCCTCGCCCGGGTGCAACAGGATCTTCCCGAGTTGCCTCACCAGAAAGTGGAGCGCTTCGAGAGCGATTACAAGATCACTCACTATGATGCCTCCGTGCTCGCTTCTGAGCAGGTGCTGGCTGACTTTTACGAAGAGGCGGCCAAAGGGGCGTCTTCTCCCAAGAAGGTTGCCAACTGGGTGATCAACAACCTGCTCGCCGAATTGAACGAGCGCGAGATCACGATCGAAGAGTGCTCGGTCGCGGCCGCAAAGATCGGAGCCCTTGTCGGCCTGATCGAAGCCGGTCAGATTTCTAACAGCCAGGCCAAGGAAGTTTTCGCCGACCTCTTTGAGAATCCTGACAAAGATCCGGCAGCTATTGCCAAGGAGAAAGGATTCGAGCCTGCCGATTCCGGTGAGGTCGAAGGTTTCATCGATGAAGCGATTGCCGCCAATCCCGGCCCTGCCGGTGAAGTCGCCGAGGGCAATGATAAGGCCGCCAACTTCCTCACTGGCCAGGTCATGAAGCTGTCACGCGGCAAGGCCAATCCCAAGCAGGTCACCGAGATGATCCTCGCGAAGCTGCGTGGGTGATTAGAGTAGATCCGAATCATCCCGCCCCTTCAGCTTGATCAGCTTCTTTTTGATCACTTCCAACTCGATCGTGAGTTGGTAGGAAGCTTTCATGACATCGCCGGCGATTTCTTCGTCGCCGAGGTGCCGGGCAGTCGGGGTGACTTTCATCATCTCGAGAGAAATGACTTTGCAGGCGTCTTCAATTTTCTGGATGGCTTCGTCCTGGGTCATGTTGCAAGGGGAAAGTGTTAGATGGAGTATCTCTCGACGATGTCTTCGGGGATCGTCTGGGGACGCCCGGTTTCCACTGAAACCATGGCATAGTCGAACCAGCCCTTGGCGACGAGTTTGTCATCGGACTGCTTGTGAATTTCGAACCAGACTTTCACGCCACGGGAACGGAGTTCCTCGATCCGAGTGCGGACGACAGCGACGTCGCCGAGGTGGAGGGGGCGCTTGTGCTCGATGTAGGCGGACCTGACAAACCAGCTGAAGCCGCGTTCGAGAAAAGCTTCCATCGACATCTTGTAGCAGCGCTCCATCTGCTCATAGCGGGCGGCGAGCACGTAGTCGTAGTAGCGCGAGTTGTGGACATGCTGATTCATGTCGATGTCGTCGGGTCGCACCGGAATCAGGGTTTCAAACTGGCTGTATTCTGACATGGCTTCGGATGGGAGAGGATAATCCGGCTTCCCGGGAAACAACGGAAAAATCGAATTGTAATCAACTTGATGTACAGGATTTTTTCCTAAGTATGGGATTTCTCATGTCCGTCGTTTCCAAGCTCCCGCAGTGTTGTCAGCAACCTCTGCGATTCTGGCATTATTCAAAGAAGCTGGGGGAGGCCAGTATGGACGACGAGGCGGAGCTCGGTGCTGTGGGCCTGACGGTGAAGCCGGGGCAGACGGTGATGGATATCGGGGCGAACTTCGGTCTCTTTACTCGCTTTCTTTCTGAGGCAGTTGGATCGGAAGGCAAGGTGTTTTCCTTTGAGCCGACCGACGACATGTTCGCGGTTCTGGAGAACAACGTGAAGCACTTCGGTTTTACGAATGCAAAAGTTTCCAAGGTGGCTTTGTCAGATACCACTGGTGAGGCGGAGATTCACATTCCAAGGCGGGAAGACGGCACCCTGAATCACTACGAAGCCAGTATCGTGGCGGTCGATCAGTCCACCGACAGCGTCACCGACCGAGTTCGGATGATTACTCTCGATCAGTTCTGCGAAGACGAGGGCATCGAGAAAGTTGATTTCATCAAGTGCGATGTGGAAGGGCACGAGATCGCCGTCCTGTCAGGTGGAGAGAAACTGCTCCGTTCCTGCCATCCGGCGATCCTGTTAGAGGTGAACGAGCCACTCGATGACGGAGATCACGGTATTCGGGTGCGCGAGCTGGTGGAGTCGTTCGGTTACGCCGTCCATGTCTATGAGGACGACGAAACTCACCCGTGGAAACCGGGTGAAGTCCGGGTAAACTATCTGCTGCTCCCTGCCGGTGAGAACGGGGAAGAGGCTCAGTAGAAGAGGCTCAGTAGAAGAGGCGCTTGATGCGGCGGTCACGGCCGCGCTCGTAATCAATCTCCTTGGTCTTCTCAACTTTCTTCGGAGGAGCGAGCGGGTAATTGCGCATGTCGGTGATCATGAAGAATTCGACCGGGCCGGATTCATCTTTGAAATCAAGCAGGGCCGGATCGGGGGCCATGGGTGCCGGCTCGGGACCAATCTTGGCCCCATCAAGCATCCATTCGGGCACGCCGCCCATTTCGATGCCGTTGCTGGTGCAAGCAGTGAAGGTCAGACCGATAATGGCCAGAAAGCTGAGGGAAAGCAGTCGGATCATGGTTCCTGGAGTCCAGGTGGTTCGATTTCAGGATTTGAGTCGCGGAAATTAGGCCAAGTTTACAGAATTTCTAATCAAAAAATGTGTCCTCGTGGGAGTAGGGAGGGGCGCAGCAGCACAAGAAGCGCAGTTCCGAGTCCTCATTGGCCGTGATCTGGTGCCATTTCCCGTTGGGAATCAGGATCGCATCGCCAACGCCGACTTGCTGCTCCACCCCCTCGATTTCCATGTTTCCGCTGCCTTCGAGGATGAAATAGAGCTCCTCGCTCGCCTTGTGCCAGTGTCGCTCGGTAGCGCCTCCGGGCGGGAGCGTGGCCTCCGCCAGACTCTGTTTTTCCACCGGAGCGTTGGATAGGTCGAGAACGCTACGGATGGTGGAGCCGTCGGCGGTGGTGAAGGGCTCCTGCTCGGCGATTTGTTTGACGGTCATAGCGAGTCGGGTTTTGGCTTCTCAGCCTTTGATTTCAATGCCAGTCTAGGGCAAGTTTGTGCCGAGGCAACCCGGTTGCAGGTCCTGAAAACGGCTGTTTTCGGCAAGTTCTGATATGAGCGATAAAGACGAGTTTTTTGATATTCCGGAAGACGAGGCCTCTCAGCCCCGAAATCGACCGAAGAAACGGCGGGGATTCCTGACTCATTTCTTCATCATGATGTTGCTCGGTTGCGGCTTCGTGATCCTTTGTCTCGTCCTCGTCGACGTCACCAGTTCGGGCGGAAAGATCAAGAAGCGTGCCATCGAGATGCTGGGTGGTGAGACGGAACCACCGGCGCCGCCCGAGCCCAGGGTCGTCGAAAAAGTCGTCGAAAAGGTGATCGAAGTGCCGGTCGAAAAGATCGTCGAGAAAGTGGTCGAAGTGGAAGTGAAGCCGCCCATGCCTTCCAGCTATGTCTCATGGAAGAAAGTCGATACAGCTGAGTTATGGAGCGAGATCCCGGTAACCACCGAGATGGTGACCGAGCAGGGCGACACCGCCGTCAAAGAACGTGAGCGCGACGAGAGCTACCAGATCGAGATGAAGGTGAAGCTCACCGTGCCGAAACCGAATGAATCGGCGGAAGAGCTGACGGTCATCAACGACAACCTGCCGAAGATGCTGAATGACTTCGATAAGCTCGTGGAGGGCGCTGAAGTGTCACCGTTTTATCATTACCTCTATGAGCTCAAGACTGATCGGGTGCAGCAGAAAGTAACCCGGATCGATCAGTTGCTCTCGCGCCACAATTTCTACGACCTGGAAACGGTGCTGCAGATGAAGCACCCTGACACAGGCAACAAGGTTCTCTTCGTGCAGGGCGAAATGGATGTGGTGACCGACGGTTCGGATGGAGATCGCTGGCCCGAACTGGATGACTACATTTCCATGTCGCAGTACTACCAGCCGTTCACGAGTTATGGCTGGCCCAAGACCACTTCGACACCGAATCCGCTCCTGGAGCGCTGGGAGACAAAACTCAAGGAATACGAGGACGAGTTTGCGATCCCCGGGCTCAGCATCGAGCGAAACCGTTACCTTCGTGAGCAGATCGCCCACTACAAAGCCGGCGTTGCCGACTTGAAAGGACGAAGCTTTCTCATAGCCGAGGCGGATCCTTTCATCGTGTTGCCGCTGTCGTTCATCGGTCGTCGCGATGAAAATGAATTCGGCCCGGCGATTGGTGATTATGCCGTCATCATTTACGGGGATAAACTTTACCCCGCCATCGCCGGTGACGCCGGTCCGAGCTGGAAGTTTGGCGAAGCCTCGCTGCGAGTGGCGAAGCATCTCAACGAAAAGGCGTCTCCCTACAATCGTCCTGTCAGTGACCTGGAAATCACTTACCTGATTTTCCCGGGGTCTGCCGATCCGAAGAAGTCACAACCGGATCTCGAGTCCTGGCATGCGAAGTGCAGCGAGTTGCTCGACGGGATCGGTGGAATTGGCGAGGGGTTTGAACTGCACCAGTGGGAAGATCTCATTGCCAGGAAAAAGGCGGAGGCGGTCACAGCTGCGGCCGAAGCGGAGACTCCGGAAGGCGAAGCAACTCCCGAAGAGGGAGAGGCAACTAATGCCGGTGACGCGGCGGGGGCGGGTTCCCAGTGAGCCTCGAGGGAGACCCGGAACTGCCCCTTGTTCAGCGGACCTTTGCAGCTGAGTCGCTGCGCGCAGTCTGCGCCGGCGTGCTGGAAACAGCGCTGGCCACCTTTGCCGTCTTCATAGCGGTGACGGTTTTCGAATCGGGACCGGTCACGAAGTCTATCCTCCTGGCGTCCCCGGCGATTGGATTGCTTGGCAGCCTCGTGGCGGTGCCACTGGTGGCGAGAACCCGATTGAGTGCCAGCCACGCTTCGGCCCTGTTCAGCTTGATCAGTGCCGCTGGATTTTCGGTCGCTGCGATCGGGTTTGGCGACGAACGATATTTCGTCATCGGGATGACCTTGGGCATCGGCGTCATCACCATGGGGATGCCACTGCAGACCCATTACCTGCGAAGGAATTATCCGGGAAGGCGTCGCGGCCGATTGTTCTCTGTATCCATCTTCATTCGTGCCGCGACCACCATGATCGCGAGTTGGGGATTCGGTGAATATCTCGACCGGAACCTGGCGAACTATCCGGTCCTTCTGTGGTCATTCGTCGGAGCGGCCATGCTGGCGGCGGTGTGCCAATGGTTGATTCCTTCGGATCCACTCCGGTCAGACGATCAGGACGGGCATGGTTTCTTCGTGGCGCTGCGGATGGCATGGAAGGACCGCGTGTTTTTCTGGCTGTTGGTCTCCTCCATGATTCTCGGGATCGGCGTGCTGTCCGCCATGGCGCTGCGGGTGGACTACCTCGTCAATCCTGAGCACGGTCTCCAGTTCGATGTGAAAACGGTCAGCCTCATCACCGGCGTGGTGCCTTCAGTGGTCAGGCTGATTTCGACGTTCTTCTGGGGGTGGTTGTTTGATCAGGTGAATTTCCTGAAGCTGCGCATCGCGGTTAACGCGGTCTTCCTGGTGGGTATCCTTCTCTATTATATCTGGCCGGAAATGATCCTGATCCTGATCGGGAGTGCGTTCTTTGGATTGGGGCGTGGAGGCGGCGAGATTTTCTTCAACCTCTTCGTGACCAAATTGGCGAAGCCGGAATACGTGGCGGACTACATGTCTGTGCACACCTTCCTCGCCGGGGTGAGAACGCTGCTGACCCCGTTCTTCGGATTCTTCCTGGTGCAGTGGGCCAGTATCCCGGTGCTGGCCGCAGTCAGCGCCACGCTGGTGATCGTGGCTCTGGTGATTGTCAAAAATCTGAGCCTTGAGGGGCGTGAGGATTCGGGAGAGGGGAGAACTGCCTCACAGGCCTGAAAAACATTGGACCTTTGCTCGAGGTTCCCTATAAAGTTTCATCATGCCGAATCTCAACAAAGTGCAATTGATGGGGAACATCACCCGGGATCCCGAGGTGCGTTACACGCCGAAAGGTACTGCTGTGACTGACATTGGTCTGGCCATCAATCGCAACTATTCCACCGACGACGGGGAGCGCCGCGAGGAGACGACTTTTGTCGACATCACCTTCTGGGGCCGCCAGGCGGAAGTGATTGGCGAGTACATGAAGAAGGGGCGCCCGCTTTACGTGGAAGGTCGCCTTCAGCTCGACCAGTGGGAGGACAAAAACACCGGTCAGCAGCGTTCCCGTCTCAAGGTGATCGGTGACAATTTTCAATTCCTCGGCGGTCGCGACGACGGTGGTCAGCGCGGTGGCGGAGGCGGCGGCCAGCAGGGTGGTGGAGGCTACCAGCAGCAGCCTCAGCAAAACTACCAGCAGGCTCCGCAACAGCAGCCGCAGCAGGGCTATCAGCAACAGCCCCAGCAGCAGGCGCCGCCTCAACAACAGGCTCCGGCCCAGCAAAACTACGACCCCATCCCGCCGTCTGACGACGACGACGATATCCCGTTTTAGCGGGCTCGATTTTCGTCTTTGCCGTTTAATTCGAGGATTACAGGGTAGTGGTCCGAAAGTGTGTCGAGGATAGGGTCTCTGGGGAAACTGATAGTCGCAGTTGCCCACGGGGCGCTAAGATGAGTCAGGATATAGTCAATCCGTTGCAGCTTTTGAGTATGATCGGGCAAGGGTTCATTTGGGGCCAGTATTCTGGTCGGGAATGTTCCCAAAGGCATCGCGGCGGGATCCGAGAGGCCGATGCCCAGAAGTTTGCCCAGAACAGACGTGTCCGGAGCGCCCGATTTGTCAAAGATGCGAAAGCCCTTGTTCTCTTCTTCCTTAGTCTCCCACTTCTTCAACAGGAGAGCTTGTCTGAGAAGTTGGTTCAAATCCGCCGGGGCGTGCGCGTTGAAATCGCCTAAGACAACGACTGTTTTGTCAGCCTCGATGAGGGGGCTCACGCGATCCGCCACTGCTGCGGCTTCAATTTGACGTTTGAGGTAGTTCTGAGGGTCAAAGTGAACGACGAAAAAGTGAATGCCGGCTGATTGTGCGTAGAGAGTGCCGCGGAGATTGCGAGGGTCATCAGGCTCAAACTGAACTATGTTTTCGATCGGGGTTTTTGAAGTCAGCCCTTGAGGATAACCGCCCTTGCGATCGTAGATGACTGCATAGGGATGGCCCCAGGTTTCGGCGGCTGATTTTAGCTTTTCAAGCGAAATGCCCTTCAGTTCCTGTAAGGCCAATACATCAACGTTCTGCTCTGCTATCCATTGTGCTGTGTCTGTCAGGTTTTGCTTTTTGTTGAATCCTACCCAGACGTTGTAGGTCATGATTCGAAGTGGTTCGGCGGATACCGGTGCGCAGGCAAAGGCAAAGGCAAAGAGAAAACAGATAGTCACTACGCGGCTCATCGTCGAAGTTTAGGCGCGCATTAAAATCGGTCAATGAATCCGGTCTCGATAGAGAGGGCGTTTTTCCGAATCAGTCATACCGATTGCCCTCCATCTCGAGCGACTTTACCCAGTGCTCGAGAAAGAATCGTTTCTCCTTGGGAAGGAGGGAAAACTCTGCTGGCCCCACGAGTGGGCGCAGTGAAGTGGAGAGCTGCAAAGTGACCACGATGAAGATAGCAGCCCAGACTGTGATGTAGCCGCGGTTGGTGACCCCGGATCCCTTGGCGCTTTTGAAGACGAGAGCGATCCCGAAGCAGATCGAAATCATCCAGAAGGCGAGGGCAAGGAACCCCATGAATCCGATCGACTCGGTGGACTGACTGAACACCCAGGCGACAGGACAAAGGCCGGTGAGGATCAGGCCGATGAGAGCGAGGCCGGCCAGGAGCATGGCGGCGGCTTTGCGAAGAGTCATTTCCATGCCGTTGAGACAGCTGAAAACGTAGAGGCTTGGCAGGGTGATAACGCCGGCGAAGAGTCCTCCGAGAGAGATCTTGAGCGGGACAGCCCAGAGTTGGGTGCCTCCGGAGAAGAGGCCGAGGATAAAACCGAAGAGGGCCAGCGATCCCATCGCAATGAGTGCGAGATTGAGGACCACGTTCTTCGCTTCGCCTTCCTGCATTTCGTAGAAAAGACGGCCCGGGGTTTTTAACAGCGCATCGACGACGTTGCCGAAGCTGGTCTTCTTGCCAAGAGGCTCCTGTGACATTTTGTCAGGTGAGGGAGCTTTGTCGGCGGCAGGTAGCGCCGGCGGGATCACCGGCTTGTCAGTGGATTCGTTTTCGTCGCTCATGGTTTAGTTGGGTTTAGGTTTGGTTAGAATGAATGGGTCAGAGCCCACCAGACGGACTCGTAGAAATTGCCGCGGAACATGTCGGGTCGGAGGAATTCGATCTTGAGACCGGGCTGGCCGAAGATGGGGCGGAGCAGGAAGCTGATCTGGGCTCCGACGAAAAGGTTGCCGAAGATCAGCGCAGCGAAGCAGTAGTGGGCGGCAGCCACCGTTTCGGTGAATCGGGTCAGGAGCTGGAAAAGGCGACCGGTGGATACGAGGCCGGCCAAGGCGATGATAGCGGTGTGGGTCAGGAGCAGGCGGCGGTGGATGACCTCGGCGTCGAACGAATCGGGTGAAGGCAGGTCCAGTGCCATCGCCATGGTGACCGGAGAAAGGGATCCGACGATGAGGGCGAAGACAGTGAATGCCGTGAGGATGGCGAAGGCGGTCTGGGTGAAGGACAGCCGGCTGCCAAGAAGGACAGCGAGCATTCCGTTGATCATCCCGTTCACCGTCAGGGTGATCAGGATAATGAGCGGCAGCTTGATGGCGGTGTAGGTCGCCAGCTTTGGCCCCTGCCAGATGCCGATGCTGGCTCCGTAAAGTCCGACGCCGAGAAAGATCGTCGCGAGACACAGGGGAATGGCCTTGCGATCGAGCTCACTGACCCAGCGCAGCGAGGTTTCGTCGCCGCGGACAAGCAGGTCATTCCAGGCCTGGGAGATGTGGGAAAACAGCGGAGCCATTCTGAAAGCGTCGGTTAACGCTCACAAGAATGGTTCCTGAATGTGAAACAGGTGCGAAGGCTCTGTGAAAACGGCGTGAAAAAGTAAGCCGAATATCTTACACGGCGGGTCGGGGACGCCGCTGGTTGCGTTGGTCTTACAGATCCACAGTCGAGGCACTCTGGATGCCTTCGATGCCGAGGATGCCTTCGAGAGCCGCCTGGTCGATCTTGGAATCGACGTTAAGGATACTCAGGGCCTGACCGCCAACCTTGTTCCGGCTAAGGGACATGTTGGCGATATTGATACCGTTAGCACCGAGCACCTGGCCGATGGCTCCCACCACGCCGGGGGCGTCGGTGTTTTCGAAGATAAGAAGGGAGCCTTCAGGGGTCACATCGATGTTGTGCTCATTGACCCGGACAATGCGGGCCTGAGCGCCGAAGAAGGTGCCGGAGACAGCGACCTGCTCTTTCTCATTCCCAACCACCACGGTAATGAGGTCGGTGAATTCGCAGTCCTCAGCGGGACGGGATTCAACCACGCGAATGCCACGGTCCTCCGCGAGGGAAGGGGCGTTGAGGTAATTGGCAGAACCTTCGGTGGTGCCGGCCTCAAGATAACCCTTCAGCGAAGAGCGGGTGATGAGAGTGGTGTCGATGTCGCTGACCTTGCCGTTGTATTCGATGCGGAAGAAGTCGGGCTGGTTCGGTGCGAGCTGATTGCCGAGCTTGCCCATCGTTTCAGCGAGGCTGAGGTAGGGTCCGATTTCCTTGAGGGTGTCTTCGTCAAGGTTCGGCATGTTGATCGCGTTAACGACGGAACCGTGGAGCAGGCGGTCGCGAATGGACTCGGCCACCTGGATCCCAACGTTCTCCTGGGCCTCTTCGGTGGAAGCGCCGAGGTGCGGGGTGAAAACCATTTCCTCGCGGCTGAGCAGTTCGTAGTCAGCTGAAGGCGGCTCGTCTTCGAAGACGTCGAGTGCAGCGCCGGCAACTTTGCCTTCCTTGATCGCATCGAGCAGGGCGGCTTCATCAATGAGACCACCGCGGGCGCAGTTGATGATGCGCACGCCGGGCTTCATCTTGTTGATGCGCTCAGCGTTGATGAGGTGAGTCGTCTCCGGTGTTTTCGGCATGTGGAGGGTGATGAAATCAGCCTGTTCCACGGCTTCGTCGACGGTTTCGCAAAGTTCGACGCGCATGTTCTTGGCCTTGCTGGCGGAGAGATACGGGTCATAGGCAACGACGCGCATTCCGAAGCCCATGGCGCGGCGCGCGAATTCACCACCGATTCGGCCCATGCCGCAGATGGCGAGGGTCTTGTTGTAAAGCTCGACGCCCTTGTGGGCTTTGCGGCCTTCCTTGAAGCGTCCTTCGACGACGGACTGGTGGCCCTGCGGGATGTGGCGGGCCAGCGCCATCATGAGAGTGAAAGCGTGTTCGGCGGTGGAAATGGTGTTTCCGGCCGGAGTGTTCATGACCACGACGCCATGCTTGGTCGCGGTGGGAATGTCGATGTTGTCGACCCCCACGCCGGCACGACCGATGGCACGCAGGGTGCCGGAGCC
>JABSSQ010000411.1 GCA_013213905.1 Verrucomicrobiales bacterium
GCACTGACCACTGACCACCCTGGCAGGCGGGGAGCAAGATCAAGATCAGGAGCAAGAGCAAGAGCAAGAGCAAGATCAAGATCAGGAGCAAGAGCAAGAGCAAGAGCAAGAGCAAGAGTGGTGGCTGAGCCACCTACGCCACCGGCGTGACTTTGACTGGGCAGACTTTCAGTTCGGCGGTCTGGGTGACGGGGTCGTAGCCGGAGCCGGTCAGGATATTGACGGGGACGTTGGCGAAGGAGAAGGAGGTGAAGACGGTGCCCTTGGGGGACTTGTCAGTCACTTTGACCTGGATCTCGATTTCGCCGCGGGCGCTGGCCATCTTGGCCATGCCTCCGTGGACGAGGCCGAGGGAGTCGGCGTCGTCGGGGTGGACCTCGAGCGATTCGTGAGAAAGGAGGTATTCGATGCCGGCACTGCGCCCGGTCTGGGTGCGGGAGTGATAGGCCTCGAGTCGACGGCCGGTGGTGAGCCAGAGCGGGAAGTCATCGCTGATGACTTCGGCCGGGTCACGGTAGCCGATGACCTTGAAAAGGCCTTTCATGCCGTTCTTGAATTCTCCTTCGTGAAGGCGCGGGGTGCCGGGGTGTTCCTTGTCGGGAACGGGCCAGTGATACTTGCCTTCGTCGATGCGGTCCCAGTCGAGACCGGCGTAGATGGGGCTGAGCTCGCAGAGCTCGTTGAAGACGTCTTTGGCGGACTCGTATTCGAAGCCGGGCGTGCCCATGCGCTTGGCAATCTCGCTGACGATCCACCAGTCGGGTTTGGCTTCGCCCCAGGGCTCGACGGCTTTGCGGAGTCGCTGGACACGGCGCTCGGTGTTGGCCTGGACACCGTCGGTTTCGCCCCACGCGGTGGCGGGCAGGACGACGTCGGCGAGCTGGCCGGTCTCGGTCAGGAAGATGTCGATGACAACGAGGTGATCGAGGCTCTTGAGGGCGTGCTCGCAGTGGTTCTTGTCAGGGTCGGTCACGACGGTGTTTTCCCCGTCGATGAGCATGGCGTGAATGCTCTTACCGGCTTCGTTGAGTGCGGTGACCTTGGTGATGCCGCGTTCAGCGTCAATGGAATCGCGTCCGTAAAGCTTGGCAAACTTAGCGGCATTGTCAGGATTGTCGCAAGGCTGGAAGCCGGGGAAGTTGGCGGGAACGGCACCGCAGTCACCGGCGCCCTGAATGTTGTTCTGACCGCGCATCGGGTTGATGCCGCCACCTTCGAGACCGAGGTTGCCGGTCATGAGGGCGAGGTTGCAGAGGGACTGCACGTTGTCGACTCCGCAGATGTGCTCGGTGATGCCGAGGGTGTAATAAATGGCGCTGGGATTGCCGCGGCCGTAGAGCTTGCCGGCACGCTCGATGTCTTCGGCGGGTACTTCGCAGATTTCGGCGGCCCATTCGGGAGTGAACTGCTGGATGTGGGAAAGGAAGGCTTCGCTGTCGGCGGTGCGCTCGGCGATGAAGCTTTCGTCGATGAGCCCGTCACGCTGGATGACGTGGGCCATGGCGAGGAGCAGGGCAACATCGGATCCGACCCGGATGGGCAGATGGAGGTGAGCCATTTTCGCGAGGCGTGTTTTGCGGGGATCGACCACAACCATGGTGGCGCCGTCGGTGAGGGCGCGCTTGAGGCGGGTGGCGGCGACGGGGTGGCACTCCGTCATGTTGGTGCCGATGGCGAAAATGACATCAGGCTTTTCCATATCCGCAAGCGGATTGCTCATTGCGCCTCGACCGATAGTAGCTGCCAGACCGGCAACTGTAGGGGCGTGTCAACTTCGCGAGCAGTTGTCTATGTAATTGGTCCCGTAGGTCGCCCGGATGTATTTCTGCATCGTGTAGGCGGCCTCGTGAGGGGCGCGTCCGGAAGCAATCCCGTAAACGGCGTGGCGACCGTACTGGTCTTTCACTTTCTTGAAACCTTCGGCAGCGCGGTCGAGCGCTTCGTCCCATTCACACTCGTGGAGCTCGCCGTCCTCGCGGCGGACGAGCGGCTTGGCGAGGCGGTCGTCGTTCTGGATGAAGTCAAAAGCGTACTGGCCCTTAATACAAAGCGCGCCTTCGTTGGCGGGTCCGTCCATGGCGGGCTGGATGCCGACGATCTTGTCTCCTTTGCTCAGCATGTCGACGGAGCAACCCACGCCGCAGTAAGGACAGATGGTGCGGGTCTTCTTGATCTCGCCTTCGGTGTCGGCGTCGCGCAGGGCTTTCTTGTCGCCGAGGGCACCAGTGGGGCAGGTCTGGACGCACTGTCCGCAGAAGGTGCAGTTGGAGTCGCGCAGGTCGTTGTTGAACTCGGTGATGATCTGGGTGTGAAACCCGCGGTTCATCACGTTGATGGCGTAGTCGCCTTCGCGCTCGGCGCAGACGCGCACGCAGCGATAACAGGAAATGCAGTTGTCGTAGTCGCGCAGGATGAAAGGATTCTTATCGCCGGTGTTGGAGGTGCCGGACTGCTTGCCGGAGAAGCGACCGGTGCGGGCGCTGTAGCGGTCGACCAGGATGGTCATTTCCTGCGAGGAGTAACCGCTCAGGGCATTGACGTCGACGTTGCGGTTCTCGGAAGCGACCAGTTCGAGGAGCGTCTTGCGATGCTTTTCAATCGCCTCGGTGCTGGTCTTGATGACCATGCCGTCGGTCGCTGCAGTGGTGCAGGACGCGACTGGGTTGCGGATGCCCTCGACCTCAACGACGCAGAGGCGGCAGGCGCCGAAGGCCTCGAGGCGTTCATCGTAGCAAAGAGTGGGCACCTCTTTGCGATGGCGGTTGGCGATTTCGTAAATGGTCTCGCCCTTGGTGAACTCCACGAGTTCGCCGTCGAGGGTGAGGGTGCTGAGTTTCTGTTCAGCAAGGTCTGATCGATGTTCGGTCATGACGGGAGGAATTATAGAGGCAGAAGGCACGAGGCACTAGGCAAAAGGAAGAGGCCCTGCGGGCTGTGGGAAGGTGTGAAGGTAAAAAGTGCGAAGGTGGCCGGGGTTCTGCGGGGAGTAGGAGTAAGATGAAGAGTAGGAGTAAGAGAGCGAACTTGGGTACCTAAACGGCTAAAAACCTAAAACGCTAAACCGCTAGCCTTTCGCCAGAAAGGCTTCCACTTGTTCGGGGAAGTATTTCATCAGTGATTTAGTTACGTGCGGGGCGGCCATTCCGAGACCACAAGCGCTGGTCGACATCATGGTGGAGCCGATGTCTTCGATCTCGGCGATCCAGGCGGAGGGTTCGAGCGTGTTGGCTTCGCCGCCGAGGCGTTCGGTCATGCGCTGGGTGCCGATGCGGCAGGGGAAACACTTGCCGCAGCTCTCGTGAGCGAAGAAATTCATCGCGTCGTGGGCGGCTTTGACCATGTCGCGAGAGTCGTCGAACACCATGATGCCGCCGGCTCCAAGGAAGGATCCCTTGGAGCGAATGCTCGGCTCGTCGAGGGTGATGTCGAGGTCTTCCCCGGCGATGAAGCCGCCGGAAAGGCCGGCCATGGTCACGGCCTGGACGGTGCGGCCCTCTTTCGGGCCTCCGGCCCATTCGTAGAGCAGGGTGCTCAGGGGGAGACCGATAGGGACTTCGTAGTTGCCGGGGCGCTGGATGTCACCGGAAAGAGAAATGAGCTTGGTGCCGGCGTGGTCACCTTCACCAAGATCGCGGTACCACTCGGCTCCGTTCTCAACGATGTGGGGGACAGAGGCCAGTGTCTCGACATTGTTCACCGCGGTCGGTTTGTCGTTGTAGCCATGGGTGACGGGGAAGGGCGGCTTGTTGCGCGGGAAGGGGTGCTTGCCTTCGAGGCTGTTGAGCAGGGAGCCTTCCTCGCCACAGATGTAGGCGCCGGCTCCGCGTCGAACGTAGAGGTGAAAGGTGTGGCCGCTGCCGAGAATGTTTTCTCCGATGAGGCCACTGGCGCGGGCGTCCTCGATGGCGTCCTCGAGCAGACGTTCGGTTTCGGGATACTCGTAGCGCAGGTAAATGAAGCCAAGCGGTGCGCCGGTGGCGAACGAGGCCAGGGTCATGCCCTCGATCACCGCGAAGGGATCGTGATCCATGATGGCGCGGTCCTTAAAGCAACCGGGCTCGCCTTCATCCGCGTTGCAAACGATGGCTTTGGGATCGCCGGGAGCGTCGGCGACGGCTTTCCATTTCACGCCGGTGGGGAATCCAGCTCCACCGCGGCCAGCCAGCTTCGAATCGGTGATGAGCTCGATGAGCGCTTCGGGGGTGGAGTCCTTCAGCGTTTTCTCGAGGGCACTGTAGCCGCCGGTAGCACGGTAGCCGGGCAGGGTGTTGCGGCCTTCCTCGCGGATGTGGGCGAAGAGGCACTCGCTTGAGCCACCGGGATTCGGCGCGGGGACCGGTGTGGCGCGGTGTTCGAGGCTGTCCTTAGCGAGGCCGACGTAGGCTTTGTCCCCGATGATCACAGGGATCATGTCGTCGCAGCGACCGGCGCAGGGCATGGGGGTGGCGCCCTTGTCTTTGAGTGATTCGAGGAGCTCGTCTCCGCCGTGGAGGCAGCAGATATTGCCGGTGCAAACGCGGGGTGCGGCCTTGCCGGGAGCCTCGCGCGAAAAGTGGTGGTAGAACGTGACGGTGCCGAAAAGTTCGGCGAGCGGGATGCGGAGTCCTTCGGACACGGCCTTGATGGCGTCGTCGGACAGGTATCCATCACGATTGTGAAAGGCGTGGAGCAAAGGAAGGAGGGGCGCTGGCTCGTCTTTCCAGCGTTCAATGAGGGCCTGATTGGACTCACTTGGCATGGTCTTAATTTCGATGGCTGATGTGAGAAGGTCAAGACGTCAAAGAGTGCGAATCCGGTAGTGAGATTGTCGGATCCGGCAACGTATATGATATGGGTTCGGTTTCATATCGGAAGGGTTCGGTGTTTCCGGGCATTGATCTGAGCGATGTTGCCCTGTCCGATTTTCGATGTGCATCGATGGGTGGAAGCTGACAGTCTCTTCTCGATGAAAGGAACTGACGCGATTACCGAAGGGGAGTCGGCTGAAATGGATCGGCCGCTGTCCCGCTCCGAGCTGGAGCATCTCGTCCGTTCCGGACTCGTGCCGCAGGAGCACGCCGACCGCGCTTTTGCCGCCTTTCGGGACGCCGTCGACTGGGTGTCCTGGCTCCGTCTCTGGACGGGCGCGATCGGCGCGACTTTCCTACTCGCCGGGGTCATGTTCTTTTTCGCCCACAACTGGCAGGAGCTTTCTCCGCTGGTGCGGTTCGGGGTTCTCGAAGCCGGAATTGTCGTCACCGTGATCGGGGCGGCACTGGCCAGATTCCGCAGCGCGGTGGGGCAATGGCTGCTCTCGGCGGCAAGCGTGCTGACGGGGGTCCTCATTGCCGTTTACGGCCAGGTTTACCAGACGGGTGCGGATGCCTACGAGGTGTTCGCCCTGTGGTCGGTCCTGATGCTTGCCTGGGTAGCGATGGCCAGGTTTCCGCCGCTGTGGGTCTTCTGGCTTGTGATTGTTGAGACCGCCCTGATGCTCTATGCGGGGCAGGTCCTGATGCCCGATGAGATGGCCGACTGGTCGCTCGTCATGTCGGGCATGGGGCTGGTGACGTTTGGATTTCTCGCCCTGTGGGAGTGGCTCCAGGGGAAAGACCGCTTTGCTGACTTTCGACAGGACTGGATTCGATCGGTCATGCTGGTGGCGGGTTTGTTCTGGCTGTCGGCCGTGTTGTGGCGTTGGATTTTTGATTTCGGCTACCGGTCCGAAACCCTCGAAGCGTCGCGATGGATTGGCCTCGCCCTGTGGCTCGCCGCCGTGGGTGGCGGAATCTTTTTCTACACCCGGGTGAGGCCCTCCGTCCTCGGGATGAGCCTTTGTGTGCTCGACGTGGCTGTCATCGTCGCCTGCACCTTCGGACGGGTGCTGCTGGAGGATACCTGGGACGAACCGGTCGGCTGGCTCATCGCCGCGATCCTGGCGATTGGTATCTTTGGTGGCGCGACGGCCGTGATCCTTCGGTTCGCGAAGGGATTGCCGGACGATGAAGAATCTCAACCGGGGGAGGTGGTATGACGCTCCGTGAATTGAAAGAGTCGGGCTGGCTTGCCGACGAGAACCTGGCGGAGGCGCGGCAGTGGCTGTGTCAGGATCGGGAAGAGGAAAAGCGGCTGCCCTGGATCGCCCGTTTCTCACTCGGACTGGGGGCCTGGTTTGCCGGCATATTCATGATCGCGTTTCTCGTCCTTCTGCTCGATGACGGAAGGGTTGAAGACGGGGTGGGTTATCTCGCGGTTGGCCTGGTCATTCTCGCCATCGGTATCGCGGTGATTCGGTTGAGAAAGAATATCTTCCTCGACCAGTTGGCGCTGGTGCTTTCGTTCGCGGGCTACGGCATGGCTTCGATCGGGGCGGAAGAGATGTGGCCCGGCTACAGTGAATTTCACGGGGCGCTGGTTCTCTCGCTCCTGCTTTGCCCGCTCGTTTACTGGCTTTCCGGACATGTTGTCTTGAGGTTCATGTCGGTGGGATGGAGCTGGTTTGCCTTTCTGGGTTTTGCCTTTTCGGATGAATCCCTTGGTATCTATCTGGCCGGCTTGAGTGTTGGGCTCGCCTTTGTTGTGGTTGCTTTGTCAGGTCGAATTCGGATGAGAAGGTGGCGCCCGGCCCTGCTGTCGACGTTATTCGGCTTGTTCACTGCGATGTGGGTGATGTCGGTGGAGACTCACGGGTATCGCGATCCGTTTTTTAGGGAGGCTTATCCTGCGATCGGAACCGTGATGGTCCTCGGGTTTTCCTGCCTGCTCTGGTGGCTGGAGCGGGGCAGTGGAACCAAGTCGACTCTCGCTGTTGCGGTCTTTGCCCTCGTCGCCGGAACGATCGGCTACTTTGGCGGTCCGGGAGTGGGCGTCGCGCTGGGACTGATGGCTGTGGCTCACGCGAGACGCGATCCCTGGCTCAGCTCGATTGCGGTGATCGCACTGACCGGGTTTTTGATTCTTTTCTATTACTACCTCGGGGTTTCCCTGATGACGAAGTCCTTGTCGCTGATGGCGACGGGTGCTGCCACGCTCGTGTTATGTGCCGTCGTCACGAAGAACGGCAAGAACCCGAAACCCTCAACGGAGCCTGCTGCATGAGTCGTCCTCTCTACATCGGTATCATCGTGGCCAACTTGCTCCTGGTTCTCGCTGTCGTGAACGGGGCCATTCTCAAGAAACAGGCCGTGGTGGAAAGCGGGGAACGAGTGGTGCTGAAGCTTGCGCCGGTCGATCCGCGTTCCCTGATGCAGGGCGACTACATGATCCTGTCCTATGCCCTGGGAAGGGACGATCAGTTTCGAGAGGCCGCCACGGAAACACGCGGGCGGGTTTATCTGAAGCGCGACGACAAGGATGTGGGCACTTTTGCCAGTGTCGAAGAGGGGGAAGTTTATCTCAACTACCGCAAGTGGCGTCGCGGCTATCGTTTCGGGATCGAATCGTTCTTTTTCGAGGAAGGAATGGCGGAGGTGTTCGAAGATGCCGAATATGCTGAGCTCCGGGTCGGTCCGAAGGGAGATGCGGTGATTGTGGATTTGATGGATGCGGATTGGAATCGCCTCTCCGATTGATGCGGGACGGAGTGAGCTTCCGATTAGCCCGAATGAGGTCGGTTGGGCATTTTGGGCATTGCTAAGAGCGCCGGATTTTCGTCACATTTCGGACGTCCCACTTGAATAAGTGTCGAGGGCGAACCGAATGAGCAGCGA
>JABSSQ010000412.1 GCA_013213905.1 Verrucomicrobiales bacterium
CCCCAACCCCTCAACCCGCATCTCCCACCAAGAAACTTGCCTCCCGGAATTCCACCCCTCATTCCAAGGGAGCGAGCCCCTCCACTTCTTCCCGAACTGAAACCAACCGTGTTTTACGCAGACAGTCCGAGAAGTAACCCGCAAAAGACTTTCGCGTCGGTTGTAAACTGAAACGAAGCCTTGGGAATTGTCCAGCCCCCGCAGGCCACTGCGGGGGCTTTCTTTTTGGTAGTTTTCAGGCATAAGGTCCAAGGCATAAGGCAAAAGTCTCTCCACTGCCTACTTATGCCTTTTGCCATATGCCTGGTGCCTTCCTCGCTCCCAAAAATATTCCCCCTTTACTTTCCTGAATTACCCCCGATATTCCGCGCCCGAGCGTTTATTCACTCGCCGTAGGTCCTTACGTTCTCCTGAAAGGGAGTCACGCTCGCGTGAGGGAAACCCGGCAACCCACCTACTACATGTCCAAATCACTAGCTCCGTTTGAGATTCCGGATCGTCTTATCAAAGACGAAGACACCGCAACCGACACCTACGCCAAGTTCACGGCAGAGCCTTTTGAGGCTGGTTTCGGTCACACTATCGGTAACAGCCTGCGCCGCGTGCTCCTCTCCTCCCTGGAAGGTGCTGCTATCACTTCCGTGCGCATCGCCGGTGCCCAGCACGAATTCGCCAGCCTTCCCGGTGTGGTCGAAGACGTGACCGACATCGTCCTCAACCTGAAGCAGATCCGCTTCAAGCACTTCGAGGACAAGGATCCTGCGACTCTCTCCCTCACCGTCGACAAGGCCGGTGAAGTGACCGCTAAGGACATTCAGGAAATTTCCCAGTACGAAATCGTGAACCCGGACCAGCACATCTGCACGCTGGACCGCAACACGAAGTTCTCCCTTGAGATGGAAGTCCGCGTTGGCCGTGGTTTCAACACCTCCGAGGACAACAAGCACCCGGACATGCCCATCGGCGTGATCCCAATCGACTCCATTTTCTCACCGGTTCGCCGCGTCAAGTACGCCGTGGAGAACACCCGTGTCGGTCAGCGCACCGACTACGACAAGCTTAACCTTGAACTCTGGACCGACGGTCGCATCGAGCCTCACGACGCTCTCCTGCAGGCTTCCGCGATTCTCCGTCACCACCTCGACGTTTTCGTCAACTACGACGACGACGCCATCAACATCGAGGACCGTCCCGAGACTCAGAGCGAGGAAAATGCCGAGCTCAAGAAGCTGCTTAACATGAGCGTTAACGAAATCGAACTCTCCGTTCGTGCCGCTAACTGCCTCAACAACGCGAACATCACCACTGTTGGTCAGCTCGCGATGAAGTCCGAAGCCGAGATGCTCAAGTATCGTAACTTCGGTAAGAAGTCTCTCAACGAGATCAAGGACAAGCTCCACGAGCTTGGACTCTCTCTCGGCATGCAGATCGATCCGTCTCTTCTCGAGCAGCCTTTCACCGCCACCCTTCTTGGCGGCGACCGCTCTGCCGAGGGTCCGGGTCTCGCAGCCCTTATCGCCCAGAACATCAACGACTGATCCATCTGAATGTAGTCGGGATTCAGGTCACTGCCTGAGTCCCTCATTCACAACCCATCTTTACCGATGAGACACAGAAGCAAGACCGTAAAACTTCAGCGCGACAAAGCCCACCGCGAGGCTCTGATGCGCAACCTTGCCGCCAGCCTCATTGAGCACAAGCAGATCAAGACCACCCTGGCCAAGGCCAAGGCTCTGCGTCCTTTTGCTGACAAGCTCGTGACTCTTGGCAAGGCCAACACCCTGCACAGCCGTCGCCGTGCCATCTCTATCCTCGGCAGCAACCAGCTTGCCCAGCGCAGCGCCAAGGTGCTGTTCGAAGAGATCGCACCTGCCAGTGCTGACCGTCAGGGCGGTTACACCCGCATCATCAAGCTCGGCCAGCGTCGCTCCGACTCGGCTCCTATGGCACTGATCGAGTGGGTCGACACCGTCGTTCCTGCCGGTGGTGAAGAAGCCGAGGGTTAATCCTCAGCCGATCAAACCGATCATTTTCGAAGAAGCCGCGTTCCGAATGGAGCGCGGCTTTTTTCGTTTGAGCAGACCATCAGACTGGGGTCGCTCCCGCTACTCCTCACCCGGCAAAGTTCCCCGAAAGGCTTCCAAGCGACCGTAGTCCAGTCCCGGCGGCCGGTTTTCAAGCAGCCAGTCAATATCCTGACGCGCGCCGGCCATATCGTCGTCCTGCAGCTTGAGCAAGGCACGCTGAAATCTCTCCTGAGCCGCATCGGGCTCAATCGCCAGCAAGAGTTCCAGGTAGTCACGGGCTGCTTCCGGAGTCTTGCGCTGATTGATCTCCAAACCAACCAGGTTCCGCAACATGCGCACAGCGATCTCCCGCGATGTGGCGGGCTGAAAGGAGCTCTTCATGGGAGGAGCCCCGGTCATTCCCCAGACTTCCCTCGCCACCTTGGAGCGGCTCAGAATAGCACCGTTCTCATAAACATCGATAAAGACGGTTTTCTTGGTTTCGTTCCAGGGATACTCCACCCCAACCATGAACTTGCCCGGCAGCGGAGCGCCAAACACGCCGGGGATCTCGAGCCGGCGCGCCATTTCGACGAAAAGGGCGCTCAAAGTGATGGGCAATCCTTCGCGGTCATCCAGCACGTGATTCACGTAGCTGTTGGAGTGATGATAGTATTCCGTTCGACTGCCGTGAAACCCGTTCTCCTTGAACAGGAAATCCCGAAGCGCCTCAACCTGTTCCCGCGGTCCGGCTTCCAGAGCATGCTCCTCCAGGTATTCAGCAGCATCCTCCACCAGCCTTGAGAAGCTCGAACGGTAGTGATCCAAATCGACTTCCGGATCATCAATCCTGGCAATCTGAAGACCGACTTCAAACACATCAACGTCCTCCTCGGGACGGTCGAGAGTGAGGCTGAGATCATTAATCACGGCCTCGCGGTAGACTTCATCTTCCAATTCCCGCAGCTCGGCAGCCATCGCTACAAGCTCATCTGCTTTCTCCAGCAACATGGCCCGGCCATGGCTACCCTCGAGACTCAGCTTGTTGACCGTTTCCTCGGCGCTTGCGCCGTCCAGGTAGTTTGTGATGACGCCCTCCAGCCGCTTTCGCTCTTTCGGCGGGAAATCGATTGTCCCCAGATTTCGCCCGATATCGAATCCGCGAAACTCAGCTTCGGTATCCCGAAATTTGCAGAGTCCGACCTGGCCACCTCGCAGGCCGTCGTCTTCCATTTCGAGCACTTTCTGCCCGTTGATCCAGCCGGTGATAAGCTGATCCTCCACCCTGACACGAAGCTCATTCCACTCACCCGGGAGATAGGCCGAAGATTCAAACTGCTCAAGGATGGTCCAGGAGTAGACGTCAGCACCGTCAAATCGGGTGAAACGGATTTTCCCTCCAGTCGGGTAAAATCCATAGTGTTTGTCCTCGCCATCAGCAGCGAAGGCAATTCCTGCCGCACCGCCCTCGTCCTCAAGTCGGACGCGAACGGCAACTTCGTAGGGCAATTCGGGGACTTCCTCTTCAGACAAGCACAAGGCCCGCCCACCAAAGCCGTCACCTCTTTTACGGGCCGTAATGACCCCGCCGCGTTGGGTCCAGTCGCCGCCCATCACAGTTGTCCAGAGCCGATCATCGAGCACGCCAATGGTGCGCCAGCGGCTGATCGGAATCGGATTGGGCTTGTCGAGCAAAGCCTTGAGGTCGTTGCTTTGGACCGCGAATCCAAGGTTCTCGGTAACCCGGTGCCTCAGTGTCACCACACCAATCACTTCGCCCTCGAGATTCAGGACTGGGCCTCCGCTGTTTCCCTGTTCGATCGGCATCGCCAGTTGCAGCATGGGATAATCCGGAGTTTCCCCTTCTCCAATGAAACCGGGATCCAGTTCTCGAATCGCAGAAAGGACTCCGGCTACTACGCTGAACCCCAATCCCTGGGGAGCGCCGAAACCGACGATGAGATCACCCTGCTGAAGTTCCGAGGAATCCGCCATCTTCAGTGGCTTCAGGTCCGTGCCCTTCGGATCGATCTTGAGAACAGCGAGATCAAAGTAGCGGTCGAAAGCATGCACCTCAGTCACTTCGTGAACGGAGCCGTCAAAGAATTCGACCTCGATGGATCGCCCCTCACCGATGACGTGCAAGTTGGTCACAATCAGCCCTTCATCGGAAATGACGAAACCGGAACCCGTTCCCCGTTTCTCACCATCTCTCCCCAATTGGCGAACCGTGACGATCGACGGCTTCGACAGATTGTTCAGCATGCGGACCTTGCCCGGCTCGAGGTACTTCTGAGAATCATCGCGCTCGGGAAAAGCGTTTTCCTCGAGAGCGGCCTGTGCCTCATCCGAGAACGGGTCAAAATCCCCCGCGTCCTGAGCCAGAACGCTCACCCCTGTCGCCGTGACAGCCAGGGTTAATAAGCGCAGATAAGCTGGAATTCTCATGGACAGGGTCGACTCCGCGGAGTCACCTTGACGGTATTCCTCATTTCTGACAATGAAAACCGTCCCCGCCTACCTTCTTGGCGCTATCACATTTCTTGTAACGGCCTCCCCGGCCGCTGAAACCTGGAACCGCCACACGATCGATCCCTCCGATCCCGATACCGGCAAAAAAGGAGCGGACGGGGTTCGCGTCGGCGATATCAACGGCGACGGGCTGCCTGATATCGTGACCGGCTGGGAGGAAGGAGACGCGATTCGTGTCTGTCTGAATCCAGGCCCCGAAGCCTCAAGAGAGATCTGGCCCGGCATCACCGCCGGGAGCGCGCGTCACACTGAGGATGCTGTCTTCGGTGATCTCGACGGCGACGGTCGACTCGATGTCATCAGTTCTTCGGAGGGAGGCACCCAGACGGTTTTCGTTCACTGGGCACCAGGCAACAACGAGGAGATCACCGATGAAGCACTCTGGGAAACGGCGGCATTCCCTGCGACCGAAAAACAACAGCGCTGGATGTTCTGCCTTCCCTATGACGTGGATCACGACGGAGACACCGACCTCTTCCTCGGATCAAAGAACGATAATGGATCTATCTCGTGGCTCGAAAACCCCGGGAATACCGCCGCGAGAGATGTGGGTAAATGGAATCTCCACCGGATCACTGATGCGGCCTGGATTATGACCCTGACAATCCTGCCATCTGAGGGAAATGACTACTTGCTCGCATCCGACCGAAAGGGTTCAAGCTCCGGGATCTACCTCATACCCCTCCTCGATGAATCTCCCTGGTTTGGAAAGGCCAGGCTCATCGGCGCAAGCGGAGAAGAAGTCATGTTCCTCGACATTGCCCGACTCGATGATGATGACCGCCTCGACATAGTCGCTTCGATCAAACCGAATCAGACCCGGGTCCTTTACCAACCCGAATCCGTCCTCGCCCCCTGGGTCGACTCATCTGATTTGGATCCCTTCTCGCAAGACTTATACGGCACTGCCAAGGCGGTCAAAGTCGGTGACCTATCCGGAGATGATATTCCGGATTTCGTCATCACCTGCGAACAGGCGAACGGGGAGAAACACGGAGCATTCATCAGCAACGTATTCTCTGAGACCACCGAAGTGAGTGGGCCTGAAGGGGTGAAATTTGACCGGATCGAACTGCTCGATCTCGACGCTGATGGGGACCTCGACATTATTACCTGCGAAGAGCGGGATCAGCTCGGCGTCTTCTGGTATGAGAATCCGCTGAAGTAATTTTTTTCCGCGATTGGCGAAACCCTTTTTATTCGGGTGGGTTGTATCCAGCAGCACCACCCATGAAGCCCGCAGCTATCACCACCCTCCTGGCCTGCGCTCTTCCCCTGCTTGCGCAGGCGCAAATGAGCGAAGGCATTTCACCGAAGCAGCTTGAGTTCTTCGAGAAAGAAGTTCGGCCCGTTCTTGTTGAGCACTGCTACAAGTGCCACTCCAAAGACGGTGACAAAATCAAAGGCGGGCTTCTCCTCGATACCCGAATTGGATCACGCAGTGGAGGCGATACCGGCCCCGCAGTGGTTCCCCACGATCTTGATGAAAGTCTTCTCTATGTTGCCGTCACCTACGAGGACAGCAGCCTGGAGATGCCTCCGAAGTACAAGCTCAAGGACAGCGAAGTTGCTGTGCTGAAACAGTGGATCGAAATGGGTGCTCCCGATCCCCGCGAGGCGGCTAAGGATGACAACTCTCCGCAGAACTACACAAACACCATCGGCATCGAGGAGGGCCGCAATCACTGGTCTTATCAGGTTCCCACCAAACCTGCCACGGCAATCGCGGAGAACAATGACTGGGCACGCAATTCCATCGACGTTCTGATCCAGGCCGGCCATGCCGAGAACGAACTCACTCCGGCACCGGATGCAGATCATCGTACCCTTCTCCGCAGACTTTCCTTCGACCTGACCGGGCTTCCCCCTGCTTCTGACGAGGTGGAAGCGTTCGTCACTGCCTACGAAGCGGATCCTGACAAAGCCGTATCGGAAGCTGTAGACACTTTTCTCAATTCTCCCCAGTTTGGTGAGCGCTTTGGACGCCGCTGGATGGATGTCGCCCGCTACGCCGAATCTGCCGGCAAGGAAATCAATGCCGCCTTCCCTCATGCCTGGCGCTACCGGGACTATGTTATCGATTCCTACAACTCGGACAAACCGTTCGATGAATTCATCACGGAGCAACTGGCCGGCGATCTTCTCGAACCGGCTGACGAATTCGACAAAGCCGAGAACCTGGTTGCCACCGGCTTCCTTGCCATCGGCACCAAGGGGCTTAACGAAATCAGCAACCGCCAATTCCGCTTCGACCTGGTCGACGAGCAAATCGATACCACGACCCAGGCCTTTCTTGCCACCACCGTCGCCTGCGCCCGATGTCACGATCACAAGTCCGACGCCATCCCAATGTCTGACTACTACGCCATGGCCGGGATTTTCCTGAGCAGTGAAACTCTCTACGGCACTCAGCGAGCGCTCCAGAATCGTAAGGAGACTGAGCTAGTTCATCTGCCATCCGTAATCGACGGAGGCGAAAATCGCTCTCTTGGCGAAATGATCGATCTGGAGTTCCGCCGGCAGTCGGCCATGGAACAGGTGCAGGAACTCACGGCCGCCTCTGCCCAGGCCCGCCGTGACGGCGATGCAGAGGAGGCCACCCGGATTCGCCAGCAAATCCTCGGCGTCAATTCACGCATCGGTGCGCTCGATCGTGCTCTCGGCAACTACGACGACACCGGCAAAGCCCACGCTCTCGCCATGGGGGTGCGCGACCGTGAGGAACCCTTCGACTCCCAGGTTCTCATTCGAGGAGAAGAGGATAACCCGACCGACGAACGCATTCCCCGAGGATTCATCCAGGTGATCAAAACTCACGATGAAGAACCCATTGCTTCGGATGAGAGTGGCCGCCTCCAGATGGCGCACTGGATCACCTCTCCCGAAAATCCTCTCACCGCGAGGGTCTATGCCAACCGCGTCTGGTCATGGCTGTTCGGTGAAGGCATTGTCACTTCCGTGGACAATTTCGGAATGACCGGTGAAGCTCCGAGCCACCCTGATCTGCTCGACTATCTTGCCGTCCGTCTTCACGAGAATGACTGGTCCACCAAGGAGTTGGTCCGGGAGATCGTGACCAGCCGCACCTACCGGATGAGTTCAGATTACCGCGAGGACTACTTCGAAAAAGACCCTTACAACAGCTACCTCTGGCGGGCCAACAAACGCCGCCTCGATGCCGAGTCCATTCGCGACGCGACCCTGGCGGTCAGTGGCGAACTCAATCTCGAGCGCCCTGTCGGCTCTGCCGTGAGTGAACAGGGAGACGGACTCATTGGCCGCGGTAACTTTCCTCAAGCCGTGTTGAGCCGGGAGAGCGACAGCCGTTCCGTCTACCTGCCCATCGTTCGGGGCGTCATTCCCGAATCCCTCGCCCTGTTTGATTTTGCCGATCCAAGCCTGATCGCCGGCAAGCGGGATGTCACCACCGTGCCGTCACAGGCGCTCTACATGATGAACTCTGAGTTTGTCCTCAAGAGCGCGTCAGCCATGGCTGACCACTTGGTGAACGATCTCGAACTCAAAGGCGCGCCCCTCGCCAGGGAGGCATTCTACCGATGCTATTCGCGGCCACCCACCGCGGACGAAGGCGAGAAAACCTACAACTACGTGTTGAATTTCATCAAGGCGGCCCAGGAATCCGGACACAGCCGGGGTGAAGCCCGCCTCATGGCCCTGACCACCTTCTGCCAGTCTCTCATCGCCAGCGCCGAATTTCGCTACCTCAACTAGTCATCACCCTCCCCCAACCTCATTGCAACCGATGAACGCCCTCCCCACCAACCACCCATCTCGTCGCAGCGTCCTCCAGGCCGGCACCGCCGGCTTCGGCTACCTCGCTTTCTCTGCGCTCAGCACCATGGAAGCACGCGCCGCGGCCAACCCGCTCGCTCCGAAGGATCCTCACTTTGCCCCCAAGGCGAAACGAGTCGTCTTCCTGGCCATGCAAGGTGGTCCGTCTCATGTGGACACCTTTGACTACAAGCCGCAACTGAACGCAGATGACGGCAAAAGCACCGGGCGAAACTTCTCCAAGCTCCTGGGATCCCCCTGGAAGTTCAGCCAACACGGGGAAAGCGGTCTGCACATCTCGGAGCTCTTCCCCCACGTTGCCGGTCATGCCGATGATCTCTGCCTGATCAACAGCATGCACACCGACTTGCCGAACCATCCGCAGGCAACCACCCAGATGCACACGGGCAACTTCCAGTTCGTCCGTCCTTCGCTCGGAGCCTGGACACTTTACGGCCTCGGAACCGGAAACGACAGCCTCCCCGGATTTGTGACTCTGTCTCCCCCTAACGGAGCCCAAAACTACGGCAGTGCCTTTCTCCCTGCGATCTACCAGGGAACCCCAATCGGAGGCACCGGTCGCAACCGCTTCACCCGCCAGCAGAACCCGGAACCGGTTAAAAACATCAAGAACCCCCGACTCAGCAAGGATCTGCAGCGCCTGCAACTCGACTACATCAAATCACTGAACTCCGGCAAGCTGGCCCGCGACGAGTTTCATCCCGAAGTTGAGGGCATTATCGAATCCTACGAACTCGCCTTCCGCATGCAGGATGAGATCCCCGAGGTCATGGACATCGGCAGCGAGCCTGAACACATTCGTTCTCTCTACGGTCTCGACGAGAATGCCACGAGCAGCTTTGGACGCCAGTGCTTAGGCGCGAGGCGCCTGCTGGAATCAGGCGTACGCTTCGTCCAACTCAGCAGCGGAGGCTGGGATCACCACCGAAACCTGCGGGACGCTCTCTCCAACAGTTGCGCCGGAATCGACAAACCGATCGCCGGTCTTCTCGAGGACCTGAAGCAGCGCGATATGCTGAAAGACACTCTCGTGATCTGGGCCGGAGAATTTGGGCGGACGCCTCATGGCCAGTCCACCAACGGCCGCGACCACAACAACAAGGGCTACACCGTCTGGATGGCCGGCGGCGGAGTGAAAGGCGGACAGCGTTACGGCTCCACCGACGAGCACGGCGGCCAGGCAGTGGTCGACAAGGTTCACATTCACGACTGGCATGCCACCATCCTCCACTTACTTGGCCTCGATCATACGAAACTAACCTACCGCTACGCCGGACGGGATTTTCGACTGACAGATGTGCATGGGGAAGTCGCCCAGGGCGTGATCGCCTGACGGACGCCTGCTCAGTTCCTCTCTTCCATCCTTATGGTGATCTCGGTGACCTCACCGGACTTCAAATCGACGCGCGCCCTCCGTTGCCCCCAACGATCCATCGGAATCGCGTAGTCATCGTGTCGGACATCGAAAGATTCCGATCCCGGAAACGGCAGATTCTCTATCAGAACCATGCCATCTTTGTCAGTAGGCAGCGCCCAGCCCGTTTCGGAATAAGAGCTTCGAAGCGTGCCCTCTACCTTTTCAACCAAGGCAGAATAGTCGACTCCGAATCGATGCGATGTCTGACTGACTTCCTTCACAAAGAGCGTGTTCCCCCAGCCCGGCCAAAGTTGATTGGGTGAAAAACTGACCATCGCTCCCTTCAAAGGTTTGCCATTCGGCTTCAAGACAACGACCCGACACGATGAGGAGCGTTGCATTTCTATCGTGGTGTCTTGCCGGGGGCTATCGGAAACAAACTGTGCCGTGGAATGTTGCCCGCCATCCCTCTTGTTGGCCCAGCCCTCGCAGGCAGCGATAATTTCCACTTTCCCATCGGGAAGCCCTGGAAACTCAAATTCTCCGCCCTCACTGATCTCGACCGTTTCCCTCCACCTCAAGGGCCCGTATAAGCGATCACTGCCTTCGTCCGTCGGAGATACCATTGCCGTAATCCAACCCTTTTTAACCGGGCGAGGCACGTCGTCGCTCAATCGACCTGAAAACACTTTCCCAGGAACAACTGGCACTTCGAGATCAACATAATCTCCCCCTACGAAATGCGTCGGGCGAGGCTCACTGAAAAAGCGAGCGCCACTAACATCCTCAACCGCGACTCTGACGAGTCTCTCTCCTCCAGGAACCAAGGGATGCAATAACCCAATGGTATTCTCAGGGGGACGTTTGTCCCAGCGCCACTGGGTTTGATCAAATCCCCGAAGATCGTCCGTCACTTGAACGAAAAAATTCTCCTCTGCAAACTTCCCTGAAGGCAGCTTGGCAAAGACCCTGAGAATCGCGCCTGATTCCAACTCAACCGGTAGAGCCGTTCCATCGACGGGTTGCCGAAGGTGACCAATGTTTCCAAAACGCGGATGGGATATATCCAGTCGAACCGCTTCCACCGAAAGATCGCCCAAATTCCTGGCACTTTCACGCGTCAGCGATACCGGATAGGAAACAATCGCCTCCCCCTTCGCATCGGTCTTCACTATCTCGGGGTCAATTTCTTCCTCACCCGGACGCCATCCCAATTGACTGCCTCCTTTTGTATAGAGTCCCCATGGGCGAATAACTGCCCCTTCTACCGGAACCTGCTCATTTTCGTCAACCACCAACACTTTGACTTGTCCGTCTGGCAGGGTTTTCTCTACTTTAGAAAGGTCAGGAATTGCTCTCTCAATCCGGAGATCACCGATGTCGAACACCCCGCCTTTAGCCAAGGCAACCGCATCTGAGGGAATTCGGAATTCCCCCTGATATCGAACGGTCGGACGATTCGAGAAGTTGAAATCGCCTCTCAGTAAATATCTCCCCGGCAGAATAGGAACAGTGGTAAAGGTTCCATCTTTCTCGGGTGAGAAATTCCCGTTGGCATCGAAAGAATGCACCGTCGGCGAAATCCAGACATTCGAATACAGAAATCCAGAAAGGTCGAGTGACTCCCCTTCCCCATCGACAAAGCGCCCTTTCACATTCACACGTGAGGCATCATCGAAATCGATTTCGAGAGGAGGATTCTCTCCTTCGCTAATCTCAACGTAGGCGGGCAACTTCAAGTAGCGATCTTCGGTCAGCGGATCAATCAAGTAGACTCGATACTCGCCCTCCAAAGGAACCAGATTCGACACTTCAAATGACCCATCGTCCTCAGTCGTCACATTGACAGACCAGAAATCGTATCTCTCTTCGTTGTTAGACCGGGGAATGGAGCGGCTGAACCGCAATACTCTGTTGCCAGTCGGCTCTCCATTTAGTCGCAACTTGCCTCTGATTCGAGCAAACGGCTTCAGTTTCAACTCTTCGCTTCCGTTTTTCCAATCCATGGAGGCGATACTGAGGTATCCTATCGGATGAGTGATCCATACATGGAATGACGCTCCCGTCCGTTCCAATGCGACACGCCCTTCATTGTCCGCCGTGTCCTGAACTTTCGGCCGGCTATTTTGAGAGGCCGCCATGTCTTCCAAATAGATCGTCCGCGCCCTTTCCTGTGCTACCAGCCTGGCCCCGACTGCAGGAGTCTTGCCGTCAGGCCCCACAATCAACGTCTTTCCCCGGTTACTGATCGGCTTCAGTTCGAAGTCTTCCTCAAACTTTCGCTTTCCACCGCTCTGATCATATTCCTGGCTTTCCGCCGTTTCATACCCTTCTGCTCCCACCCGAAACAGCACGTCTCGTTGTTCTTCCATCTCCCAGGAATAACTTCCTCCCGGGCGAGTAAACGTTCGAATACCGTGGTCCGAGTAGTGAACCGACCCGTCACTCATTTTTGAGCCCTGAACGATTCGAAACTTGGGAATACTTTTGCCGGTCTCCGCATCCGTGACTTTTCCCGTCACTTTGAGGGCTCTCTTAAGCTTAACAACGACCTCGCCTTCCTCTACGACAGGTCGGACGTCCCGAAGTGCCAGATAGCCACGCTCGTAGATCGTGTAGTTCCAGTCTTCGGGCGCGACAGGGCTCTTCCAGTTGGCGATTCCATTCTCGTCCGTATCCATTCGCGCCAGTCGAAACTTTTCAAGCGACCTTACCGAAGACTGGCTCTCGTAGATGTAGACTCCCGCGTCAGGGATTCCTTCCCCCTTACCATTGACCACCCTCAAGCGGATGGGCTCCGCTTCCTCCAGCACGATTTCGCCCAACTCGCTTGGTGAACCGTTCGCCTCCACACTGATTAATTCCGTCTCAGTAGCGAAACCCTCTTTCACGATCAGTATCCGAACCCGACCCTCTGAAAGATACAATGAGAACTTCCCGTCATCTCCCGAGAGCGCTGACTTACCAGCTCGCCCAACTCCTCGATGCTCTTCGATCGCGGCACCCGCTATCGGCTCACCGTCGGAAGCGACCAGAACTCCCGTCACCTCAAAGGAAGGTTTCATCGTCGTCACGACATCCCCTTCAACAAATCGATCGCCTGAAACCCATTCCGAATACTCAACAGGGTGTCGTTCAAAGCGCGGATGGGTCACCTCAACTGACAACTTGAGAGCGTTTTCCGCATACCCCTCTTCACCCCGTATTTTGACTCCTACCGGAGCCCAGTCCGATTGCCACACTCCCTGCTCATTGGTCAGAATGGGCTCGTCCAGTTCATCACTCGCCCATTGTCGATCTCTCCGATCCACGCCATCCTGATCCAGCCACCAATCGAGCTTGATCGTTGCTCCGGCGATCGGCGAACCGTCTTCATCACGGACCACGCCACCGAGCTTCACTGCAGGATCCAGTCGAAACTTCATTTCCCTGTCCGGTGAAACCCAGTTCCAATACGGTGAAACCTCTTGCGCTCTTACCTCCGCCTTTAGGGAGCCCTCGAACGTTCCGATATCAATTTCGACTTCACCGGAGCGATTCGTCTTTGCGTCCCATTCCTGCTGCCCCCCGTCTTTTACCGTCCCTGACAAATGCACTTCAATCCCACGCATGGGGTCTCCAGAACGGCGGTCCACCACTGAGATGGAAACTATCCTCTCCTCACTTTTTTCCTCCGGAGCCTGCGTCAGTCCGACAACAGACAATCCCCCCATCAACAGGGACGCGACGGCCACCATTGCCCAACTTCCCCGCTTGGAGAAACGCCCTACGGCACCGAGTCGAAACCGTAAATCCCTTGAGCTTTCCACGACCCCCAATACTCCGGGAGAGAGGCCCTTGACCGTGGTCTTCAACTCCAGCAACCGCAGCAACGCCTCTCCGTATTCTTTATTCTCCCCGTCACTAATACGGTGCATCACCCAATCGTCCGTCGCCCTTTCGGCCTCGATCCTGGATCGATAAAACGCCCACCAAACCAGCGGGTTGAACCAATGAATGGCCTGAAGAAGACAAAGTCCCCAGTTAGTCCAGAGATCCATCCGTCTCAAATGGGCCAGTTCATGCATGAGTACATACCGCAGTTCATTGGGCTTCAGTTCGGCAGCCGTCCTGAGCGGCAGGAGAATTCGAGGCCCCAGCAGTCCCGTCAGCGCCGGACTCTCCACAGCGGCAGTAATCCAAACATTTGGAATTCTTCGTATGCCGAGCTCGCCACAGACCTCCTCTAATAGCCTGGCGATCGATTGCTCATCTTCCGACGTTCCCCTCTCGCAACGCAGAAGCTTTCGCTGAAAGTTGACTACGGCCAACAGGATCAATACGCCCGATATCGCGGTTCCTCCCAGCCATACGATTCCCAACCAGTCTTTCCAATTCCTCGTCTCCCTTGGCTCCGCCCCGACAGATGGGGGGTGGGCTTTCGAAGTCTCTGGCGTCGTCACTTGATCTCCCCGAACCACCTGCACATTCAACGGCCTCGGCTCAGCCTTCACCGGCGCAGCACCCACAACCTTTCTCGGTTCTTCATACTGAACACCCGATTCTCCGACGGTAGTGACCGCCGCAACTTCATCCGCAAGGGCACCCGTTTCAGGAACCCAATGCTTCCATGACATCGGACTCGAAGGCAACACCGGCAGGATCAGTCGAATGGCTACCAACAACCAAAACCCGTGCCTCCATGCAGGGTGAATTCTACGCCCGGCCAGCAGCAATATACCTCCAACCGCCAGGGCGATCACCGCGGCGTCTCCACTCGCTTTCAGCAGCGGCCAGAAGAACTCGTTGATCCAATCACTCATCCCCGCCCTCCTTTTGCAGAAGATTTCGGAGGGCTTCTATCTCCTCTGGTTTCAATGAATCTTTCGATTCGATCAAATGAGACAAAATGGGAGCCAAGGAGCCCAACCGGATCCGACCAATGAAAGACTTTGTCTCACTCGCTACGGCATCCTCCCGGGAAATCGCAGGTGAGTAGAGATAACATTTCCCTTCAACCGTGTAGGTCAGCGCCTCCTTCTTCACCAGTCTAGCCAGCAGAGTTTTGATGGTTTGAGGTTTCCAGCCTTCCTGCGCTTCCAGCGCTTGAATCACCTCCTGTGATTTAGAAGGCGATGACTTCCAAATCACCTCCATCACCTTCCATTCCGAGTCAGATATTCGAGATATGGCGCCCATGGACTACACATGTAGTCCATATCGACCACAGTTGTAAACCATATTTCGTTCTATTTCACTTTTCTAAATGAATTGTTCTTTCGCCAATCACCACTAAACTATCTTCCATGAGCCGCCTCTCGCGTCGTTCCTGTCTGGCTGCCGGTGCCTTTGGTTTCCTGCCTGAACTGGCAGAAGCGCAACTTGTCGCGAAGAAGCGCCAACTTCCTCTATCCACCATTTTCAAAGGGCAGGACAAGTTTCACTCTATCGTGAAGAAGGCTGTAGAAGGTGACTGGCGCCAAATACCGATCGGTGATCGAATCATCAAGTTTGCCCGCGAGCTCCACGGCACGCCCTACGAAAACTTCACCCTCGAGATTGACGATCACATTGAGTCCCCTTCCATCAACCTGATTGGTCTCGACTGCTGGACCTTTTTCGAAACCAGCCTGGGAATGGCGCGTATGATTGCGACGCCCAAGGACAGTTACTCTCCCGAAGATCTACTTCGCGAAATTGAGTTCACCCGCTACCGGGGTGGGAAATGCACCGGAAGCTACCTCGAACGCATTCACTACTTGGCCGAGTGGTTTTTTGAGAATGATGCGCGGGGCACGTGCAAACACCTCACGCCTTCGCTGCCTGGAGCCACACGCATCCACGATCGTAAGATCAGTGAAATGACGGTTCTCTGGAAGAGCTACCGCTACCTGCGAATGAACCGCGACCTCAGGGCCCCTATGAAGGAATGGGAAGACTATGTGGCAAAAATGCCGGTCTACTACATTCCCAAAGACAAAGTGGCTGCACTCGAACCCCAACTGCAGAACGGAGATGTGATCGGCATTGCTACCAAATATCACGGCGGCTTCTGTTCTCATGTGGGCCTCATCATCAGGACTGACGACGGCGTGACCCGGTTCATGCACGCTTCGCGAAACTATCGCAAAGTCGTCATCGATAAGTCAATGTCAGGGTACCTCAATGAATTCAGTTCCCATGCAGGAATACTTGTAGGTCGCCCGCTTGAGGTGGAGAATACGGTCACTGACGAAGAGCAATATCAGGCCAACCTGAAAAAACTGATCGGGTAATCCGCGGCATATCGCTCTAACACTGCACCTATGATTGAGCCAACACTTGGGCTGAAGATCGTAATCTGGGGAGGCTGGATGCTAGTTATCCTCGGCGTCGCCAAGATGATTCTCTGGCTGGTGGGAGAGATCTTTCCCAACGCCTACAAAAACATGAAATCCGAGACGACCCGGAAGTTCATGACTGGAACCGGAAACCGGTTACTCTTCGGGCTTGGCGGGCTCGTCACCGCTCTCCTCGGATGGGGATTCGCCGCCCTTGGACACTGGCTCAGCCGATTCGTCGAGGTCCCCCTCTGATTCATCAGCAGTAGCCGCTTCTTCGCCCTCGGATTCGACTTCAGCTCCCTTTTCTGACTCTGTCTCAGCGTTCTGCTCTTCATCCTGAGACGGCGGCAGTTCTCCCCGCGCCCTGGCTTCCTCAGCAGCCAGCAGTTCGGCTACCTCCTTCTGAACTTCCTCGATCTCATCGAGCTTGAGACCTGGATCGGCCACGATGAACACATCACTGTTCTCGGCGTGCTCGTAGAAAAGCAGCTTTCGGTCCTCCATCTCCTGGGAATCGGTCGGAATCAGCGTCTTCTTTCGCTCCAACATCAGGGCGAGGATGTATCGCGCATGTTCCGTCCGGGAGTCATCCTCCTCGATGAATCGCCGCAACATTCCTTCCGCGGAAGTGTCCTCGGTACGCTTCTCATCGACTTCCGGTTCCGGAGCCTTGTAGGTGGACTTCCAGAAGGAAAAAGGCTGCGGCCCCTCTTCAGAACGGACCTGCCTCCAGGACGCCTCCGAATAGTCTTTGCGAATAAATCCGTCTGATTCCGGGTCGTCGAAAATACAGGTGTAAAAGTCCTCACCGTCTTCGAACGGCTTCTCCGTCAGCTCACATTGTGCTGTCGTTGAACGAATTTTCCAGTCCTGAATGATCGCCATACTTTGTCGAAAACCTCTGTATCGGGGGCGATAATTCAATATGCAGGGCGCCGCAAGCGCCATTTCACGGATCCTTCCTTTATGCCTTTGAGATTCGCTTGATGCCCATCTTCTCGAACAGGCTTCCGACGAGCTCTTTAAACTTCGGAACATCGCGGTTGCGGGCTCGATACCACAAAAGAAAGGCGCCAATCGAAGCAACGAAGATATTGGTACCCCATGCCGCAAAGAATGGAGGAAGGACCCCTCGGTGCCCCAGAGCGATGAAAGACCCACGCGTGACGTACATCAGGGCAAAGACAATTATCGCCGCCGCAACACCACCCATGACACCTTTTCTCGAGTAAACGATACCGAGTGGAGCGGCAACCATGACAAGAGCCAGGCAGGCCAACGGCTCCGAAAAGATATACCACCAGTTCGTCCGAAACTTCGCGAGGGACTCGTCGCCCGCATCGGAATGGGCGTTCAAATACATGGTCAGTCCCGGCAATCCAAGATAGTCGGGATTCTGTGACGAGCTCAGCACCTTCCAGGGAGTTTCCGACCAGTCTGTAATTTCCAGCCTCGGATAACTTTTCCAGCTGGGAACTTGCCTATCGTTGTAACTCCAAACCTGTGCATGGGTCAGAACCCACTTCGGAGGCATGGCGTCCCAGACCCACTTGGCCCGTTTGGCCTTCCATACCGTTTCGGGCTGATCATCATCTCTCAATTGCCAGACCACAACACCCGCCATCTCCTCGCTGAGAACATAGGGCACCTTGCCAACGAACCAGGTCCGTCGGTCCACCTCGTTCACATGCATCCACCCCTCGCTCTTGGCCCAGACATCCTGAATGATGTCCGTTCCGGATTTCAGGGCAACCCGTTCGCGCTTAGCCGTCTCCATGAGTGCTTCAGAGTAACCCACCGAAGAGGGTGCCCACTCGTACTTGAAGGCCAAGGTGATCAGCGAACTGTAGGCCCCAATAATGAAAATAGGGGCTAAAATTCGCAACACACTCCGCCCGGAACCGATCATACTGATGAACTCGTTCGACTTGGACATCTTGCTCAGGGAGAACAGAGCCGACAACAAGACCACAATCGGCATCACGAAAAGCACCACGTAAGGCACCTGAACCACATAAAACGTCAACATCCGGCTGGCGGGCAACCCTGAGAAAGCAGGAGCATTATCCGTCAAATCAGCGATTACCCAGATTGAAATAAAGGAGAAAAGACAAAACGAGAACGGAGACAGAAAACTGTGAACCACATAACGATCCATCAAGCTCAGCCTGAAATAAATCATCGCGGAGGCGGGAATGCTGAGAATCACGACCGAAACAAAAAACAGCTTCCCAAGATAGGCTGGAATCGACGGGTTCTCACCAGCCAGAGCTTTACCCGCAATCGCATGCTGGGTCGCAAGGACGTCAATCGGCAACCAGGCCAGAAGCCCGGCGAATGCCGCTATCCACAACACCATCACGATAAAACCGCCACGCCGCTCTTCCTCCATTCGGTCGTTAATCCAAAGGCTCGCGAGGAATGCCATGACGGCGAGGAAAACGCCGATCCCCTGCCAAATAAGGGCCGCCTTGGTCGGCGCAAATTCAACAATAGCGCTTACGTTTTCAGGCGCCTCCACCGCAACCCGGTTCACGTCGACGTAGTCGATCAAGTTCCTGTTGAAGAGCAGGCCCAGCCCAACTGCCAGAATGAATATGAAGATTTTCAGGGCGAGACCTCGTCGATCGCCTCGCTGCCCGATCTTTTTCACCCATCCAACGACAAAATCGGCGGCTTGACGCAACGACTTCAAAATCGGGTGGCTTGTCAGACTCTTAATCATGAATCATAGTGGACCCTTGCTGAGATAGCCGGAAGAGCTTGATATTTTCTGAGCCCAGACAATCGCAAGGTTCGCGTCATCCCATGGAACGGTCAAGACCCAGCTTTGACGAAGAGCAGATCGACGATGAGGTCCCGCACGGCGGCGAAACGCTCACCGATCTGGCCTCCCGCGTCCTTTTCGGAAATTCACTCGATGAAAAGCTGAGGCTGACTCGACCTGATTCCATCACCTACGATACGCCGGTAAATTCAGGGGCCTTTCAAAGCGTTCTTCCGGGCCGCCCTGAGGATCTGCAGTTTGCCTCCGGCTCAGACCCGCGGCCCTCCTTCCCCCGCACTCCAGCCATGATTCACGAGGAAAGTCGGGGGGTCCTGCTGCACTTCTTCGCCAATCATGAACTGCTGGCCGCGGAACTGATGGCTCTCGCCCTTCTCAAATTTCCGGACGCGCCCCGCGCCTTTCGCGAGGGACTGGCGAATACACTTCGCGAGGAACAGCTTCACGCCCGCTGGTACGTGAACCGCATGAAGCAATGCGGCGTGACCTTCGGGCAATATCCCCTAAACCGGTTTTTTTGGGATGCGGTATCAACGATGGATTGCCCTCTCGATTACGTTTCGCGCCTCAGTCTGACTTTTGAACAGGCCAATCTCGATTACGCGCGCTACTTCGCTGGTGTCCTCGATGAGGCTGGAGACAAGACAAGCGCTTCGATCCTCAATCGCATCTACCGAGACGAAATCTCACATGTCGGATACGGGCTGCACTGGTTCCGGCAATGGAAAGATCCGGAGGATTCTGATTGGGAGGCCCTGAAGAAGCGGCTGGTCTTCCCCCTTTCCGCCAGCCGCGCCAAAGGGAACCGAGCCCCCTTCAACAAGGAGGGGCGGAAGGCAGCCGGTTTCGGTGATGATTACATTCAAGAACTCGCACTTTTTGAACGCTCCAGGGGGCGAACTCCCAATATTTACTACTTCAACCCCGAAGCTGAGAACCGGATTGCCCGGCACCCCGCCCCCTTTCACCCCAATAAGCGCATCCGATCAGTCATCGAGGATCTGGAGATTCTAAGCGCCTTCCTGGCACGCCGTGATGACGTTGTCCTGCTTAGACAGCCGCCGTCATCAGAACACCAGGCACGTCTTGCCGAGGCTGGCATTTCGCTTCCCGAGATAGAAGGTCTCACCGAAGACGGCCGCATTGAATCGACCAGCTTGTTGCCGGAACGAAAAATCAACCAGCTGTGCCCCTGGTCCCGCAGCCCGGAGTTACCGCAACTGTTCGCTCCGCTGAAAAATCGATCCTCCCAGGCTTCCCCATGGCAGGACAGCGATCGCGATCTTTTCTCAAAAGCCAGCCAGATCGAAGCTCTGAGAGAATGGATGGGGCCGGCATTTCGCGTCGTGTCCGGAGACGAGCTCGACGCGGCGGCAACAAAGCTAAACGCGGAAGGCTGGGAGGAGCTTCTGGTCAAGCGCCCCTACTCCACCGCTGGCGGCGGGATGAAGCGCCTGTCATCGAGTGATGCGGCAGCCTATCGGGGCACTTCGATGAGTGATGACATCACCGCTGAGGGTGGCCTTCTTTTGGAGCCCGCCCACGACCGTGTTCTCGATTTTTCCGTTCAATACCTCGTAGAGGGCGATGAGATTAGGCAGGTCGGTATCATCGAGCAGGTCATTGCTCCGTCAGGACAATATCGGGGGAGTCTGTCCTTTCCCAAGTTTTGCAGCGGCATGGAACCGGAACTCGCCCGGTTTGTCATGGAGCAGGCGCTTCCAGCATACCAACCGGATGCCCCGTTTCCTGTCGCCCTGCTTAACTGGGCGCAGGGTTTTGGATTTGAGGGGCCTCTCGGGGTCGACGCCTACCTCTACCGGAGTCCGAACGGAGAACTCCAGCATCGCATCGCCTGCGAAATCAATCCGCGTTTCACGATGGGGCGTGTCGCCCTGGATCTCCGACGGCATATTGCGCCCGGCCACGGATTGAAACTCGAAATCCTCAAGGCAGAGGACCTGGCGAAGAATCCCCCACCACCGAACCTTCAGGATGGAAAAATCAGCGCCGGTTCTCTCGTTCTGAATGAAATCCATCCGGACACCCGCTTCGCAGCCCGGATCACGGTTGCGAAACAACAGAGCTTTCTCTAGACTTCCGGTGTCCCGCCCCGATGATCCGCGCCACCCTTTGCACCAGCTTACTGCTCGCTTCGCTCGCTGTTTCCTCACTCCCCGCCCAGGAACTCCCACACACAACCGTCAAAAAGGTTCGGAGAGCCGCCGTCGAAATCCATATCAAAGGCCAACTCCGCGGAGGTGGGGCCTTCGTCATGAACCGGGACGGCAAAATCTTTGTGGTTACCGCGGCTCACCTCTTCCTCGACCCAAAGGACACTTGCACTGTGATTGCCGAAGACAACCAGTCCTATTTCGGATCGCTAAGCGCCTACAATCTGGGACACGATCTTGCCATCATCGAAGTACCTCCCGAAGTTTCCCGCTACGGCTCCCTGACAATTGCCACCCGCACCCCTGCTGATACCACTCCCATCTACAACCTTGGCCCGGCTCTTCGACGACGAACTCTTCTACTATCCGGCAGTGTCGCCGACTCGCGAACCAGCTACACTGACTTTACCTCGTCCAAGGGAACCATTGCGCATTTCTTTGCTGCGGGCATCAATCCTGTGCTGACCTCCGGGGGCGTCTGGGTCAACCGTTCCGGGGAAGTGGTCGGAGTCCAGCACGGCCGCTTGATCGGTGATAAAGGGGCACCGTCATCCGGGCTCAGTATGGTGTCGCCACCGAATGCGATCACGAAGTTACTGAACGGGAACCAAATCGCGAAGACCCCCGGACTCGGCGCCTATGTCTGGGAGGTCTGGACGGCCGACCGCTCGATGCTGGAAGAGCTTCCCAAGAGCACCGAGGGACTTATCCTGAATCCGGTGTTCGAAGACAGACCCGCCGCCAAGGCCGGACTCAAACCCTTCGACGTGATTGTTGCATGCGATGGCAAGCCACTCAGCCGCCGTCACCAGCTCTTCGACGCGATACGGAGCAAACCGGCCGGCAGTCCCTTCAAGCTCCAGATCATTTCACCGGGCAGTGGCAAACGCCGCACCGTCGAACTGACCACCGACACACTGGAGGAGCACTGGACCGGGCTCCCACGAAAACCCTGAGCGCCCCTCAGTTTGCGTCCCTGAGGTAGGACTCGATCTCAAACTGGGCACGGACAGGTTCATCCTTCTTCTTGCCCCTTCGATACTGATTGGTGAGATCGTGATCCAGCACCCTCGCTTTGGTGTTGTCCCGCCACTGGATTTCGAAGTATTCCTGCAGCTGCCCTTTAAGCCTCCGGTCGTAGACCGGAAAAATCGTCTCAACCCTCGAATCAAAGTTCCTCGGGAGAAAGTCGGCGGAAGACAAGAAAATCTCAGGATCACCGCCATTATCGAAAATCAGCATACGAGAATGCTCGAGATACTTGTCGACGATACTGATCGCTTCAATGGGGCTGTCATCCTCGATGATAAGGGAGAACATACTTCGCACGATGAGACGAACCGGAACACCGGCTTCAGCTGCCTCTGTGACGAGCTCGTTCGTCTCAATATCGGAGAAATTGTTCACCTTGAAGGAAATGCCCGACGACTTTCCCGCTTTGTGGTTCTCAATCTCCCGGCGAATTCCCTTCCTGATGAAATTGCGCAGATCGAATGGCGCACAATGAAGATGCTTCAACTTCGGTGGCTGAAAGGAACGATTGAAGAACCGGAAAATCTCCCTCACATCTTCCCCCATGCCCTGGTGGTAGGTCATCAGCAGGTGATCTGCAAAGATCACCGCAGTATCTTCGTTGAAATTTCCTGTGCCCAGAACCGTGTAGTAACGATCCTTTCCACTCTCGCGACGAGTGATATGGACCAGCTTGCTGTGTACCTTGAGCCCCTGCACTCCGAGTTGAACGTTGACGCCGGCGTCGCGATACTGGCTCGCCCATTTGATGTTGGCCTGCTCATCGAATCGTGCCTGCGGCTCCACGAGGACGAAGACTTCCTTTCCGTTGCGAGCCGCTGACTGCAGAGCGCCGGCGACACATGACTTCGATGCAAGACGATACTGAGTCACACTGATCCTTTGAACCAGTGGATCAATCGAAGCCTCCTGAAGGAGAGTGATGAGATGACGAAACGGCTGATAAGGAACATGAAGCATGATGTCCCTCTTCCGGATCGCGGCAAACATACCAGACCGTTTCTTCTTGAGCGATTTTACCGGTACAGGCTCTAAAGGGACATTGGACAGACCATCGATTTCGAACTTGGGAAAACTCAGCAGATCTCTTCGATTGTGGTAGCGCGCTCCCGGATAAAGCGAATCGGATCGCGCCAGGTTCAGCTTGCGAAGCACCAGGTTGAGAAAAGGCTTCGGAAAATCCTGATCGAAATTTGCCCGAACCGGCAGCCCCTCCTCGCGGGCCTTCAGGCTGTCCTCCAGCTTCTCGTAAAAACTCTCAGTAAAGTCATCATCAAGCTCCAGTTCCGAGTCGCGAGTGAACTTGATCGCATACGACTCGAAGCGGTCGTAGGGAAAGGTCGAAAAAATCTCGTCGAGTCCAAATCGAATGATGTCATCAAGGTACATCACCAACTGAATATCGCCCGATTTTGGAAGCAGGATAAACCGGGGAAGCTTGTCCGGGATCTCAATCAAGGCATGCATGGGACGCCCGGTGCCGTCCGACTTGGTTGCACGAACTGCAAGATACATCGGCAAATCCCGAAGCTTCGGCAGTTTCGAAGCAGCCTTGAGAATAATGGGGAAAATGTGAGGACTCACCTCTCTCCGAAAGTAATCCCGCAGAAAAGCTCGCAGATTCGCCGGTACCTGTGTCTCATCAATCAGCCGAATTCCATTCTCCGCGAGCCCCGCCTTTACCTGGTCGTACGCCGCATCAAAGGTTTCCCCCTGCGCAGTCACCAGGCGAGTCACTTTCTTCAGGGTGATCTTGGGATCAGGAATCCCAAGCCGCTTCCAATGATCACCGAGTGAAGCCAATCGTTTCAGGGTTGCCACCCGAACCCGGAAAAATTCATCCAGGTTGGAACTGTAGATCCCGAGAAACTTGATCCGCTCGAAAAGAGGGACTGTCGGGTCTGCCGCTTCCTGCAGCACCCTGGCATTGAACGAAAGCCAACTGGTCTCTTTACTGCGGAAATCGGAACTCATAGAGAGGAGAACCTATTGGATGTCGACAGTTTTGCGAATGCTTCTTTGTTAAATGTAGGTCACTCTTCAATCAGGATTCGCCCACTGAAATCGTCTCCAACCTTCAACCAGACCGCTTCTTCTTCCTCAGGTTGTCGGGTGAAGTGGTCTCCACCATCAATCCGAATACCCTCGTTGGCCTCAATATAAATGGAGCGCCCCTGCAGCACGAAGGTCAGGTCCCCTTCCCCCGACACGATTTGAATGGGCAATTCATTGGGCACGTTCCCCACCTCAAACTTAATAAAAGCCTCACCTGTTTCAAATTTGATGGAAGCAAGCTTTTCCCATGGAACCTCAAACTTCAGTTGTTCGTTCACCTCCGAAAACCAGCCGCTGATCCTCTCTTTGTATAGGACCAGAGCATCCTTGTTCTGCATTCCTTCCCAGAGTACTTCCGCAATTCTCGATGTCGGAACTCCGTGGCCGTAGGCTTCTCCCAAGATTTTGAGCTCCTTCCCATCAGTGACAACATGTTCCCCCACGGTCAGGGTGACCATAAAATGCACCGGCAGCGTCTTCGACGCTTCCTCCAGGAGATACAGATTCCTCGTCGCGTGATAAGGTGTTGCCAAGGTGACCGCGCCAATCGCCACTAATCCAACCGAAGACACCAGGATTCGCTGCCAGGTGGGCGTGGAACGCTTCTTCGCCCCGTGACGATACAATCCCTTATGCAGCCCCAGCGCGTAGTAGAGCCCCAACGCCGAAAAGTAGACGACCGCAAATGCCCAGATCACATCCGAAAGAAAATGCCCACCCTGTGCCATTCGGGCAATCCCGATCAAACCACCAAATACAATCGATCCCTGCAGGAACGCGATCGCGAGCTTTCGCCGGTGTCGCCGGAGGAGAAAAAAGCACCCAACGAAATAAAATCCCATTGTTGCGTGCCCACTGGGAAACGACTTGCCTCCGCTGGTCTTGTCGATGGTAAGAACAGGTTCAAACTGGCTGCGACCTCCAAATTCCTGAACTTCCCTTGGTCGCGGCCTTCCCCAGTACTCCTTGAGAATTCCATTGGCTATCACGCCCGGCCCTAGCGCAAATAGCAGGATTTTGAATACAAAGACTCTCCTCCACTGTTTCCACTCATTCCGATAGCCTCCAACGATTACCCCGACCACAGACGCGACGACAGCGACGAGCGCAGGAACCGCCCCAAAATCATAAAGAAACTTCCAAAAAGGCCTTTTTCCCAACTCCCATGACTGCTCTCCAGCCTCATAGATGTGCTCCTGCAGTGCCAAATCCAGCCCTGAGATTCGAATAAGAATCGTAAAGAGTACAATTACCCCAATCGGAATCGCAACAAGTCGCAAAAAGGAAAATGATAGCCCTTCGGGCTTTGACCTTAGACTTGAGAGAAAACTGAAAAGGGCTGAGCGAACTCTCCCGACCTTTTCGAACTCCGTGCTATTTACCTTGTCCTCTCCCATCAATTCGAAGGCAAACCAAAGGCCAACTCTCCCCAAAAGCAAACAGGGTCAGGTCATAAAGCAAACAGGGTCAGGTCATAGACCTAACCCTGTTGGTAAAATATTTCGGATACAGGAGCATCTAGTCGAGTCCCACAAGTGGGTAGAGGTTTTCTTTACACCACTCTCCGTTCTGAAGCGTGACGCTGTC
>JABSSQ010000413.1 GCA_013213905.1 Verrucomicrobiales bacterium
GAGCAGGTCTTCCAACAGCTTCTGCAGCTCCCGGTCGTGCAGCAGATCATTGGCCTTTACGGCGTGACGACACACGGTCGTCGCAATCATATCCTCGCCAAGACGCAGCTTGGACATGCGATCACTCGAAGCGCGGATCTCTTCAATGACTTCTTGGAGAAATGCTTCGGGATCGTCACTCTTCAAAAAGGTGGGCAGGGAATCGATTTTGAGGGTGCTGCCGCCGAAGGGTTCGGCAGCGAGACCCAGCTTGTTGATCACTTCGAGGTTCTTTTCGATCAGATCAAAATCGCGCGGGGTCAGCTCGACCATGATGGGAGTGAGCAGCTGCTGCGACGGGACATCCTCGGTTTCCATGCGGCGCTTCATTTCTTCGAAGAGAACACGCTCGTGGGCGGCGTGTTGATCCATGAGGACCAGTCCTTCGGCCGATTCAAGCAGCACGTAGAGTTTACCGAGCACTCCGAGCAGGCGGTAGTCACTCGCCTTCATTTGCGCAGCGCCTTCGTTTGCCGCCGGGGCCGGTTCGGATATCGAGGGCTCTTCACTCAAGTGGGTTGGGTCAGTGACTGAACCCTCTTGAGTCTCTTCTCCGCTGTCAGACGGACCGGTTTCCGATGCTTCGGCGCGCTCACGTTCCCGGGCCGTGAAGAGTTTATCTTCGACTTTGGGCGATTCGTTCCTTTCTTCAGCAGTTTTGCCCAGGTCGCTCCAGTCTTTGCGAAGAGAGCGTTGCTCGGCAGCGGGGATGAGATCTTCCTGCACCGCATCAACGGTCGGTGTTTCGCGGTTGGTGCCGGTAAGCCCCACTCCGGAGACGGGGCGCGACATCTGGGCCCGGAGGGAGTGCTGAACCGCTCCGATGATGGCATCCTGAACACCGAAGCCGTCGTGAAAACGGACTTCACGTTTCGCCGGATGGACATTCACATCAACTGCCGTCGGATCTGTCTCAATGAAAAGGAAGGTGACCGGATACTGCCCCTTCATCAGGGCGGTGTGATAGCCTTCGCGCAGGGCGCGGGTAATGATAGCGGCTTCGACGGGGCGACCATTGAGAAAGCTGAGTTGCTGACGGCGATCACTACGCCCCATGCCGGGAGGTCCGATAAACCCCCGCACCTTGATGTCCTTGTGTTCGTAGGGTTCGACCTCGAGCAGGCGACTGGCGAGGTCGTTTCCAACGAGGCCGCCGATTCGTTCGCGCAGGCTGGTGGTTGCCGGGAGCTGAAAGGCAAGTCGGTCGTTTCGGACCAGTGAGAAACGAATGTTCTCGTGGGCGATAGCCTGGGTTTTGACGACCTGTTCAAGGTGGGAATACTCGGTGTTCTCGGTACGAAGGAATTTGCGACGGGCGGGGAGGTTGTAGAACAGGGAGCGGGCTTCGATCTGGGTGCCGGCGGGTTCACCGCAGTCTTTCACGCTGACTACCTTGCCTCCGTTGATGATGATCTCGGTGCCGGTCAGGGAATCCGGCTCCCGGGTGATGAGCCGAAACTTGGAGACACTGGCAATGCTGGGAACCGCTTCACCGCGAAAGCCGAGAGTGTGGATCGCAGCGAGATCCTCCTTCGTGCGTATCTTCGAAGTGGCGTTCCGCTCGAGGCTCATGAGCGCATCGTCGCGATTCATGCCGCAACCGTCGTCGGTGACGCGGATCATTGAGATGCCACCTCGCTGGACGAGGATTTCAATGTTGGTGGCCCCGGCGTCGATGCTGTTTTCGACCAGTTCCTTAACCACGGAAGCGGGGCGTTCGACCACTTCACCAGCAGCAACCTGGCTGGCGAGGGCTTCGGGGAGCAGGCGGATTTTTCCCATAGGTGAGTCGACTTCAACTGAGAGCGGGGCGGCGAGGAAAGCAACTCCGAAATCGTTTGGGATTGGCCGGAGGCGGTTCTATATTAGAAGTCCAACTGCCCTTCCAACCTATGATTCAAGTTACTGATTCTGCTGCCGGCCACCTGCTGGACCTTCTCAAAGCCAAGGATTTCTCTCCTGAGGAGAAGGGCCTGCGCCTTTTCGTGGAAAAAGGCGGTTGTGCCGGCATGTCATACGCCATGCAGATTGCATCGGCCAGTCCCGGTGATGATGTGATCGAAAAGAACGGGGTGAAGGTATTTGTCGACAGTGAAAGCCTCGAATACCTCGATGGTTGCCAGCTCGACTACGTGGAAGCCTTGAACGATTCCGGTTTTAAGATCGAAAATCCCAATGCGGCGCGCAGCTGTGGTTGCGGCACCTCGTTTGAACCGGCTGCGGCTGACAAGGAGCCGGAATACGATCCTGAAACGATGGACGGCGAAGTCTGTGGTGGCAGC
>JABSSQ010000414.1 GCA_013213905.1 Verrucomicrobiales bacterium
CGGCATCCGCAACGTCACGGCCAAGGACCTCGGCATTCGCATGCCCAGATAGAGAATGCAGGAATCCGCGAAAAAGATAGTCCAAACCCTGCAGGGAGCGGGCTATGAAGCCCTCTACGCAGGAGGCTGCGTCAGGGACTCTCTCCGTGGCGTCGCTCCCAAGGATTACGACATCGCCACAAGCGCTCGTCCCGAGCAAATCCTGGCTCTTTACCCCAAGGGCGATACGATCGGCGCTCATTTCGGCGTTATCCTGGTGAGAAAGGGCGGACACCACTTTGAAATTGCAACCTTCCGGGAAGACGGCACCTACGAAGACGGACGACGTCCGGAATCGGTGTCATTCTCGACCAGCGAACGGGATGCCCAGCGCCGCGACTTTACGATCAACGGGCTCTTCTACGATCCGGTAAAGGAAACGCTCATCGACTATGTCGGGGGCAAAGCAGATATCGAAGCGAGGGTTGTCCGGGCCATCGGAGAACCCGCTGAACGATTCGACGAAGATTATCTTCGCCTCCTTCGTGCGATTCGCTTTGCTACCGTCCTCGAATTCGAGATCGAGAAATCAACCTGGACCGCCATTCGCGCCGAGGCTTCAAACATTTCCCGAATTGCTCCAGAGCGCATTCGCGAAGAACTGGATCGAATCTGGGTTCACGAAAACCGGGTGCGGGGCTTTGACCTGCTTGTCGAGAGTGGATTGATGAAAGCGATCTTCCCCGAGATCCTCGAGCTTCAGGGTTGTGAGCAGCCACCGCAGTGGCATCCGGAGGGCGACGTCTTTGTCCACACGCGCCTGATGCTCAGCCTGTTGCCTGCAGACGCGAGTTTACCCCTCGTTCTCTCCGTCCTTTTTCATGATATCGCCAAGCCGGCCACCTTCTCTTATGACCCTGCGGAGGATCGCATCCGCTTCAACGGTCATGACAAGCTTGGCGCCGATATGACTGAAGGGATCCTCGGACGCCTTCGCTATTCCAATGCTGTCATCGACGCAGCGACGGCGGGCGTGGCCAACCACATGATGTTCAAGGACGTCCAGAAGATGCGTAAATCGAAGCTGAAACGCTTCATGGCTCGTGACACCTTCGGCGATGAACTGGAACTCCATCGTGTCGACTGCGAAGGTAGCAACGGAAACCTGGATAACTATAACTTTCTCAAGGCCAGGGAGGAGGAGTTCGCCTCAGAGCCGCTAATCCCGCCTCCGCTGATCACGGGTCGCGACTTAATTGATCGCAAGATCCAGGCCGGCCCGGAGTTCGGTAAAATTCTGACGCGGGCTCAGGATCTGCAACTGGAAGGCACCCTGACAGATCGAGAACAAGCGCTCGCCTGGCTCGACAAGGAACTGTCCTGAAGATTTCCCTCGATCCCGAGTTGACGGAGCCCCTTCCTTTCGCTCAATTAGAAGAAGCTTTCACAGCGTTCCCTGAATGAGATCCCGCCTTTGTTGTGCCGTGCTTCTCCTGACATTGTCAGGAACTGGCTTCTTTTCTCCTGCGGTATCAAACGCGCAGGATGAGAACGCCCCCAAGGTTGTTTGGAATTCTGTCAGTAATTGGGATATCGAAGGGCGTGCCTGGCCAGTAGATGAACTGGCTTCCCCATACGACCGACTGCCTTCGAAGGCGGAAAGTATCGTTCGGGACAAAGTCTGGAATCTCAGTCGCACCAGTTCCGGTATGGCATGCCGATTCAATACGGATGCCACTGAGATCACTATCAAATACACTGTGGGCAACAAGGCGCTAGCACTTCCTCACATGCCGGCAACCGGTGTCAGCGGCGTTGATCTTTACGCTCTCGATTCCAGCGGTGATTGGAAGTGGGTCAGCTGCTCCAAGCCTTCCGGAACGGAAGTGACTCACAAAATCAGCGGAATCGACCCGGGCATGCGCACCTACATGGCCTACTTCCCCCTTCGCAATTCGCTGCTCGATATTTCATTCGGGGTTCCCGAAGGTGCCGAGTTTCAGCCGGTCGCACCTCGTTCTGAGAAGCCAATTGTTTTCTACGGAACATCGATCACTCACGGTGCCTGTGCCTCCCGCCCGGGAATGTCACATGTCGCCATTCTCGGGCGTCGCCTCGACCTTCCCGTGGTCAACCTGGGCTTTGCTGGAAACGGCACGATGGACCTGGAAGTCGGCGCTCTGCTGACGGAACTCGACGCTGCCCTCTACGTTATCGACTGCCTTCCCAACATGAACGGTGACCAGGTTGCGGAGAGGACAGAACCTCTCGTCACACAACTCCGCCAGGCCCGCCCTGACACACCCATTGTCCTGGTTGAAGACCGTTCATTCACCAACTCCTGGCTGTTCAAGAACCGGCGCGATCACCACGAAAAAAGTCGAACTGCTTTAGTCCGCGCCTACGACAACCTCGTATCCTCTGGTGTGAAGAATCTCTATTACCTCGAAGGAGAAAATTTGCTCGGCGATGACACCGAAGCCGCCACTGACGGCTCCCATCCCAGTGACCTTGGCTTTCTCCGCCAAGCTGAGGCGTTTGAGCCAGTTCTTAAGCAAGCCCTCGGCCTCGATTAAAGTTCTCCCTGTTTCAATACTACCAAACCTCCCACCCCCTACTCTTTTATGACTGAGTTCATTATCATTGGTATCATCGTCCTCGTTGCCATCATCATTTTCCTGGTGCTGGCAAAATTCATCGGCATCTGGATTCGGGCCCGCGTTTCAAACGCCCCTGTCGGGTTGCTCAACCTGGTAGCCATGTGGATTCGAAAAGTGCCACCGGCACTGATCGTCGACAGTCGAATCACTGCTGCGAAAGCAGGTCTCGATTTCTCCACCGACCAACTCGAAGCACACTACCTCGCCGGTGGTCATGTTGACGATGTGGTTCTGGCGATGATTGCCGCTGACAAAGCGGCCATTCCGCTCTCGTTTGATCGCGCCTGCGCCATCGACCTTGCGGTGAAAGGAACCACCAAAACAGTTCTTGAGGCGGTTCGCACGTCGATCAACCCCGCCGTGATCGACTGCCCCGGTGGCGGCAAGAAGATCGACGCGGTCGCCCGCGACGGTATCCAACTTCGTGCCCGCGCCCGTGTTACCGTTCGCACCAACCTCGATCGCTTTGTCGGTGGTGCGACCGAAGAGACCATCGTTGCCCGTGTAAACGAGGGTATCGTGACCTCGATCGGTTCCGCCCAGTCCCACAAGGACGTGCTCGAAAATCCGGATCACATCTCCCACCGCGTCCTCGAACGTGGTCTCGATGCCAATACCCAGTTCGAGATCCTCTCGATTGACATTGCTGACGTCGACGTCGGCGAAAATATCGGTGCGACGCTGCAGGCGAGTCAGGCCGAAGCCGACAAACAGGTTGCTCAGGCGAAAGCCGAGGTCCGCCGTGCCGCCGCTGTCGCGACCGAGCAGGAGATGTCCGCTCGCACCCAGGAGATGCGCGCCAAGCTCGTCGAATCCGAAGCCCAGGTCCCCATGGCCATCGCTGAAGCCTTCCGCAGCGGTAATCTCGGAGTGATGGACTACACCAATTACCGCAACATCGTCGCCGACACTGACATGCGCCAAAGCATCGCCACAGAGGTGAAGGAAGACGAGGAGGACGAGGGTGATGTCCACAAGTAATCCCCCTGAATTGAAGCTCTGACTCCGTTCCTACCCGCCTGATGGACGACGTCCCCTGGATCTATGTAGCGATGATTTTCATCGCTTTCATCAGCTGGCTTCGCGGCCGGCTCCAGGACGCGGCGGCCGTTCGCAGAGAGAGGGCGGCGGAGCGAAAGGCGAAAGAGCGGGCACGCCGGACTACCGAGCCGGAATACGAGTCGCCCTATTCCGCACGGGACAGGGCTCCTGAACCGGAAGCTCCCCACACTTTCACACAGATCTTCAAGGAGATCGAGCGTCAGATCAACGAGGCCGAGGAGGAACCTCCCGCTCCATCCAGCGCAGAACCGCAGCAACGCTCGGCTTCACCTCCCCCGCTTCCATCTTCCGAACGTTCCTATCAACCAACCGAGCTTCCGGTCCCGGTAGCGCCAACTGCTCCGATGCAGGGGCGTAGAAAAAAGAGGCCGGTGCGCATTTCGACAGATTCACCAGTCGACTCACTGACCGCTTCCCTCAGTAATGGAGGCAAACTGCGCACTGCCTTGATTTTGAAAGAGGTGCTCGACAAGCCTCGAGCGCTTCAACCACGCAGGTAGTCCTAACCAAGCATCGAGCGAATCAAAGCCGGTGCCAGTCGGTCAATCAGGAACAACCCGATCCCGCTGAGAACCAGGCTGGAAAGGATCACAAAACCGGCTTCGAAGGCAATCAGTGCTCTCAACGTTGCGATATCTGCTCCGAGCCTGCGTAAGTGGCCAAACTCCTCCCGTCTCAGGCGATAGGACAATAGAAATACCAACCCACCAATCAGGAGGGTCGCGGCACCAACCACCCCCAGCAGCCACAAGACCAGTTGCTGAACACTGAAAACTGTAGCGAACAACTCACCCATCTCTTCCTCCGGCGAAATCAATTGAAGTTCCTCATTGGGCGCATACCGCCCTTTGATAATCGCCTGACTCTTCGCGTCATTAGGGATCACGATGATCGAGGTGATCGGATTATCACCAACCTCGCCGTGAAAATGAAAACTGGCTGCGTTCTCCGGAGTCACCTCGTTGTACTGCACCACCGAAGCATTCAGTTTTACGGCGTCTGAGCCATCCGCTTTGAGTCGTTGATCGGCGGAGGACTCGGCGGCCTCGACGTGCCCATGCCCAAGGCCTTCGATAATCCAGGCGGTCTTCGGATCCACAAATACTGCTCCGTCATCTGGCGTGCCGGAAGGAGCCAATACTCCCACGACTTTCATCTTTAAAGGATAGACACCAGCGAGATCGAAAAGCGTCTCCGGAGAGGAGATGAGGGAATCGCCTTCCTTGAGCCCTTCCCTTTCGGCAACGGTGGCGCCGATGACGCATTCCCCCAGTCGCAGAAGTGGCCTGCCTTCGGCATACTCGAGCCCGCAAAAGTCAAAATACTCCAACGAAGTGCCAACGATTCGATACCCGGAAGCAGAGAATCTGGCATAGAGCGGGATGGCTTCTGCGAGCCCGGACTCCCTGACCTCTTCGACCTGACGATAGGGCAAAGTCGCTATTGCTGGCTTCGTGAAATAAAGACCGTTGAAGGTCAACTCGAGCGCACTCCCCGCCTTCCCTAAAAGGAGTGGTGTTTCCACCGCTCTCGCTCGCAGCTGAGTCTCGGCACGTTTAACGAGCAACCCGATTGAAAGAGGCAACAGCCACACCAGGGTGAATGCGGCAATCAACAGAGTCACCTTGGTCTGGTTGCGCTGGACATAACGCATGCCCAGGAAGATGAGACCGCTCCAGTTCATTCAGCGGCCTCCTCCCGAATGGCAAGAACATCAACAGTTCGTTCGAACCTGGAACAGAGGCTTCGCTCGTGGGTGATCATCATCACCGTGGCACCGATGCGGGCCGCTTCTTCGAGGATGAGAGAAACGATCAAATCCTGGTTTTCCGGATCCAGATTACCAGTGGGCTCATCGGCGAGGATCAACTCGGGACTGTTGATAAGTCCGCGACACACGGCAACTCGCTGCCGCTCACCGGTCGATAGCTGCCCGGGCAACTTGTCGAGATGGTTTGAAATCCCCGTTCGCTCAGCCAGGGCCTCGCACCGCTCCTGGACCTCCCCATCCATTTTGAGCGCGCCGCTGACCCGATACGGCAGCATGATATTTTCACGAACTGTGAGGTAGTCGAGAAGATCGAAGCTCTGCGGAATCAAACCAATCCGGCGTATCCGGAACTGCTGACGATCATGCAGTCGAAGCTCTGGCACAGCGACATCAGCTACTTCAATCCTTCCGGTCTGCGGCAACAGGTTTCCTGAAATCAGATTGAGCAGCGTTGTTTTTCCGCATCCGCTGGGTCCTACCACAGCGACCGTTTCACCTTTTAAAACCTCCAGAGAATCGATCTTCAGATCAAAGACCTCACCCGGATAGGAAAACTGAATCTTGTCGCACCGAATCATTAAGTGGAGGTCGCATTTCGACGAGAAACTTTCTGCTCTCTCTCTTCACTTAGCAACTTCAGTTCTCCGATTTTCCACTCCTCTTGCACGGGATATAAACCAAAACGGGCCTTATACTTATTGGTGCGTTCGTGAGTGTGTCCCCAGTGAGTCACCTGACCAACCGTGACCCACTCGGCTGTCGCCCAATGGGTTCCCTTCTGCCCCTGCTCTTCATCGAGGATATCCCGCAAAGCCACTTCCGAGACCCTGACACGCGGCCCTCCTGCATTCTCCAGTTCGAGTGATCCTCGAATCTCGAGGTAAATCTCTTCAAGGAGATCTCCATCCACGCTTTTATCCAATTCGTCGTAGATGACAGATTCATCACGGAACTCGAACGAGCGGTAAACATTCCGCAGCAATCCGTAGACGACGTCCTCCAGCTCTTCTCCCGTCGGAGGCACCACCCGATCTGATCGCACCTTCACGGCCACGATCAGGGCACCCACCCCCAGAACCAGAAGGCAAGGTACCCAGGCCGGCGTTTTCAAACCGAACCTGAACATCGCACCAACCCCTATTCCAATCACAATAAGCGCCGGCACTCGCAGCCAGATTACAGGCATGTACGCGATCATTGCCACTGAAGGAACGGGCATTTCCGGGGTCGTCCCAACCACGCCGGACGACTCCCAGGAGACTCTCGTTGAATCAGGTTTGACCCAGCGCCCCGAGGTCGGGCTGTTGCTCGAAACTTCAACCGCGACCCGCTTCTGGTCCGGCCCGAAGAAGCTCCAGTCCAATTCCAATTCAGTCACTTCGGAAATCCCGAACGCCAACGTCATTCCAATGAGAGCCTCTTCCAGTGGAATCAGTTCCCTGTCGTCATCCACAAACCCTTTCTCAGCATCAAATCGAATGAAACGGGCGTTGAGCTCACCGTCCTCATTCTTCAGTGCAGGCTTCTCGAGGCTCAACCCACCCTGTAGCGAGTTGATCGCATCGCTGATCGCTTTCTCCTGCTCATCCGCCTCCAACCCTGCGTCGGAAAGTCCCCAGGCCTGCGCGAAGCCACCAACCTCGATGAGCGCCTCCACCCGCAATTCATGGGGTTCCACGCTCACGAAACCGCGAACGGCAGGCTTCTCCTCGGCAACGACAAAAGCACCGGCAGACAGCGCAAAAAGAACAATGCGAATACACTTAAAACTCACGCGGCAACAAACCCCACCCATTGGCAGGGTCAACTGATTCAACACCTTGTCCCAAACCGATACACAGCCGCCCGATCTGAGTACTTGAACAAGCTCCTTGAATACTGGAAGATACCTGCTTTCCTACCGGCTCAATCGATCTGAACCATGCGAAAATCCTCCATTCTACTCGCCACTGCGGCCACGGGTCTTTCTCTCGCCCACGCGGAAAACGTCGATTTCACCACCCAGGTGCAACCCATTTTTGAGGCGACCTGTATTCAATGCCACAATCCTGAGAAGGCCGACAAGGATGGTGCTGAGTACGACATGTCCACCATGGAAGCGGCGTTCAAGGGCGGCGAGTCCTACGGCAAGGATGTCATCAAGCCCGGTGACAGTAACGACAGTCCTGTCTACTGGATGACCACGGTTCACTACGACGATCCGGAGGATCCCGAGGCCATGCCTCCGAAAAAGCCACTTTCTGAAGCCCAGCAGAACATCATTCGCGACTGGATTGATCAGGGTGCGGAATGGCCCGAAGGCGTTGTGCTGGAAGAAAAGCCCCGCATGGACTTCAAGGTGAACATCCTTCCTCTTCTCAGCAAGGGTGGTCCCTTCAGCGACAAGGACAAGATGATGCTCCGTCTCTGGGTCGAACAGGGTGCCGTTTGGCCGGAAGGGTTCACCCTCGGCGATGCCCAGGCGGAAGAGAGCGGTCCCGGTGACAACCTGGCACTCGTGGAGCAGATCCGTGAACAGATTCTCGAGAACTCGACCGAAAAAGCCGAGGGAGACATGAAGGAATATACCGAAACGATCGCCAAGACCGGAGTGAAGTTCGATATGGTTCCGATCATGGGAGGCGAATTCCTGATGGGAAGCCCTGGAGACGAAGCCGGCAGATTCGAAGACGAAGGCCCCCAGCACAAGGTATCCGTCGAACCCTTCTGGATGGGCAAGTTCGAAGTGACCTGGGCTGAATATGAGCCCTTTATGATCACAGGTGTTGCCCGTAATAAGGACGGCTCCCCTGAGAGCATTCCTGCCAACGCGGCTGCCGTGGATATTATTTCGAGCCCGACCACTCCTTACACCGAGATGAGTTTCGGAATGGGAACCGACGGCTACCCGGCTATCTGCATGACGCAGCATGCCGCCAACAAGTATTGCCAGTGGCTCAGCGCCCAGACCGGCCACTACTACCGCCTTCCGACCGAGGCTGAGTGGGAGTATGCCTGCCGCGCCGGCACCAACGGGCCGTTCTCCTGCCCTGAGGAAGAACTCGCAGACTACGCCGTCATGGATCCGGAAGCTGTCCGGGTTGGCTACGAGAAAATCGGCACCAAGAAGCCCAATCCCTGGGGTCTCTACGACATGCACGGCAACGTCATGGAGTGGGTTCTCGATCAGTACATCGCTGACGCTTACGGCACTCGCAAAGAAGAGGTCAACGTGAATCCGCTCGAGATCCCGACCACGCTTTACCCGCGCATCGCCCGCGGAGGATCCTGGTATGACCCGCCGGAGGAACTGCGCTCTGCCCGCCGCATCTGGTCCGACGAAAGCTGGAAGACTCAAGACCCCCAACTTCCCAAGTCAATCTGGTATCATACCGACGCTCACTGGCTCGGCTTCCGCGTGATTCGCCCACTCAAGGTGCCCGAGGCCGAGAAAATGGACGAACTCTGGAACCTTGGCCGTAACGGCGAGTAATTCCCTTCCAGGTGGATACCATTCTCCATCACATGAAGATTCGAAGAAAGGCGGGCCCTGCGGTTCGCCTTTTTTTGTGTTCCGCGATTAGCGCAGCTTTTTCGCTGCAGGCGGATGAGCTTCAGGTTTTCTCGAAGACCCAGCCCCACATGGGGACGGAGTTCACCCTGCAGACCTATGCGCCCGCCAGCGAGAAAGACGCCGTTGCGGCAGCATTCACGAAGGCCCTCGCCCGGGTGGAGGAACTGAACCAGATTGGTTCGGACTACCTCCCGGAATCAGAAATTCTCCGGTTTGCCAAGACTCCGGTCGGCGAACGCTTTGCCATGAGCGCCGACCTTTTTGCGATCTTCAAGATGGCGGAGTCCATCGCGACTGAGACTGACGGAGCCTTTGATGTCACGGCCGGGCCCTTCGTTCGCCTCTGGCGTCTCAGTAAGAAGAATCGGAGGCTGCCTACCGAGGAACAGATAGGCAAGGCTCGCTCCCGCACCGGTTTTCACCTTCTGGACATGAATCCCGCTGATCGAACGGTGGCAAAGCTGTCAGAAGGCATGCTTTTCGATCTCGGAGGTATCGCCAAAGGGTATGCGGCCGACGAAGCCCTCAGAATTCTCAAAGACTCCGGATTCCCGAGCTCCCTCGTCGCCGCCAGCGGCGACATCGTTGTAGGCGATTCTCCCCCCGGCAAAGAGGGCTGGACCATCAAACTCGAGGCCTACGGCGACAAGAGCGAAGGCGGCCGGGCGATTCTCGTTCGTCTCAGTAACGCCGCGGTGTCGACCTCCGGAGATGCCAGCCAGTATATCGAGATCGATGGAAAACGCTATTCCCACATCGTTTCCACCCGCACCGGCCTCGGCCTCAGCGAAAGCATCGCCGCCAGTGTCATTGCTCCTAATGCCACGCTCTCAGATGCCTACGCCACCACTGTCGTTCTGCTTGGAAAAAAGGAAGGCTTGCAATTCATCGAGAATAAACGAGAAATCGAGTGCCGAATCGTCGCCCTTCGCAATGGTCAGGAGGTCGCCGTCACATCCCATGGATTCATCAGGTTCCAGGAAGAAGAAAACCAAGAAAAAAGCGCCGTCACCCCGCCGTGACGGACGTGAAGCGGCCGTGCAGTTCCTCTACGGAACCGAGATCCAGAAGGAGCTGGAAGTCACTGACGAGCAATTGGATGAGTTTTGGGAACTCCGATTGACCAAACCCTTCGCCCGCGAATTTGCCGCAGAACTGGTCAAGGGAATCGCGAAGGAACTGCCTCTTATCGATGAGGCGATCAAGGACAGCCTTGAGAACTACTCGTTTGGCCGTCTCGCCAACGTCGATCGCAATATTCTCCGACTCGGTGCTTACGAAATTCTTTACGCCGATCACATTCCGGCTCAAGCAGCCATCAACGAAGCTATTGAAGTCGCCAAGCGCCTTGGCAACGAAGACTCCCCCGCTTTCATCAACGGAATCCTCGACCGCATCCTTCAAACACGTTCCGAAGACTGACCGGTATGGGACTGTTTAAGAATATCATCGACCGCTTTCGCGGTAGTGACGTCGATTGGGATGATCTCGAGGAAACCCTCATTGCCGGTGACCTCGGCATTCGCCTGACGACCGAGCTTGTCGACAAGCTTCAGAGCACCAAAGGCCTCAAAGATGCTGAAGCTGTCGCCGCAGCCTGCCGGGACGAGATTGCTGAGATCATCGGCAGCGATCCAATCGATATTCCGCCGCCCCGCGAAGACGGCAAACCCACCGTAATCCTGGTCGCCGGCGTTAACGGTGTCGGGAAGACCACCTCCGTGGCCAAGCTCGCGTCGTTCCTCAAGGCTCGCGGGAACAGCGTCGTCCTCGCCGCAGCCGATACCTTTCGCGCCGCCGCAATTGAACAGCTCAAGATCTGGGCGGAGCGAGTCGACGTTCCCATCGTCACGACCCAATACCAGGGAGATCCATCCGCCGTATGCTTTGATGCCCACCAGAAAGCCATCGCGACGGGGGCTGATTACCTCATCTGCGACACTGCCGGACGCCTGCACACCCGCCACAACCTGATGGAGGAGCTGAAGAAGATCAGCCGCACACTCGCTAAGCAGGACGAGACCGCTCCACACGAGCGATGGATCGTAGTGGATGCCACGACCGGCTCAAATGCCCTTTCCCAGACCAAGGAATTTGGAACGACTCTCGATCTTACCGGCGTGATCGTCACTAAGCTTGATGGTTCCGGCAAAGGCGGCAGTGTCGTCGCGATCAAGCACGAGCTCGGTGTGCCGGCCCGCTTCATCGGCACTGGCGAGAAAGAAGAGGACTTCGCCGTGTTCGACCCGCGTGCCTTTATCGACACAATCCTCTAACCAACCCTGAAGCTGCCCAGCACTCCGGGACCCTCGTTAGAATGGGGGTTCAGGAATAAATTGCCGCCGCATTCCGACTCAAAGGCTGCCCAATCGGACATTGACCCTCCGTCCTAAAACCGTCATGGTCAGTCACTCAATAAACCCGTATTTTTATAATGGCAGATCTAGACGACATCAGAGACGGCGATAACTTCGGCCTCAACACACCGGCTGACACCGATTCCTTTTACCTCAAAGGCCTCAACAGCACTGACTGGGGCATCAAGAACCGCATGTCGCGGATCTTCAACCGCAAGTCCGGCCGCACCGTAATGCTGGCATTCGACCACGGCTTCCTCATGGGGCCGACCTCCGGTCTCGAGCGCATCGACCTCAGCATCGCTCCACTCGCTGAGCACGCTGACTGTCTCATGGGAACCCGCGGAATGATTCGTTCCTGCATCCCGGCCGACAACACCAAGCCGGTCTGTCTCCGGACTGACACTGGCACCACCATTCTTACCGAGATGAACCACAACGTCCTCATCGACGAGGCAGAGGCCATCTCCATGAACGCTTCCGCTATGGCTGCCATGATCGCAGTCGGTGATGCGGCTACTGAAGCGTCCACGATCGCGAACATCAGCCGCCTCGTTGACATCGGTAACAAGTACAGCATCCCTGTGATGGGCGTGACCGCTGTTGGTAAGGACATGGCTCGCGATGCCCGCTACTTCAGCCTGGCTTCACGCGTTTGTGCCGAGAACGGCGCCAGCATCGTTAAGACCTACTACACTGAAGGCTTCGAAAACGTGGTTGCCTGCACCCCGGTTCCTGTTGTGATCGCCGGCGGTAAGAAGCTCCCTGAGCTTGAGGCTCTCGAGCTCGCCTACAACGCCATCCAGTGTGGTGCTGCAGGTGTCGACATGGGCCGCAACGTTTTCCAGTCCGAGGCTCCCCTCGCCATGATCAAAGCCGTTGCTGGCGTTGTGCATGACGGGCTCAAGCCGCAGGAAGCCCTCGATCTCTACGAGACAGTGAAGAACGGAGACGCCTGATCTTCTCTCACTAGCACTTGATTTGAAAGAGCCTCTTCTGCTTCTGCAGAAGGGGCTCTCTTCATTTCATAGGTTACCTATCAAGAAGGCAGCCCTATGCCACCTCCAACCGTGTCAAACTCAGCAAACTGGTTCAAGACCTGGCGGGAACGCTGAACCCGTTCCTCACCCGGAGGATTCAGAGGCAGCGAAATCTCAATCGCATTGCGACCATCCCGTGTCCGGCGCGCCTTAATCGCCCCCCCATGATGGTAGATTGTCAGGTAACAAGCCATCATGTTGGTGCCAAGTTCCTCGGGGCGTTCGCTTCTTACGAAAAATGGATCAAAAAGGTGCTTCAGCTCATCGTCAGGAATAAGTTGCCCATTGTCAACGAACACAATTTGAACATCACCCGCAGGCGTGTTCGAAAAACGCACTTCGATATTACCTTCTTCGCCCAAGGAAGACTTTGCTTCCTGGAAGAGAAGTCGCGCCATCTGCCCGAGCTTCTGCGTATCCCCCGAAATGTTGGGAATCAGCTCATTCACCTGATATTCCACTTCAACTCCGGTGTCCTGACCCAATACCAGGTCAGATGCTTTCTTGAAAACGGCAGGAAGATCGATCCCTTCCTCAACCTTCAATATGCTGGCACGGGCTCCTTCTGCGAGATTGGTCAGCATCGAGGTCATCCGGTCAATCTGACTTCCCACTTCACCATAGTAGTCATTCCAGAATGAAGAGTCTTTCGGCTCACTCCCAAGCTCCTCCTGAAGCTGAAAAGGCAACATATCGTAGAAAGTGCGCATCACAGTTAGCGCATTTCGAAGATGATGGTTCAGGCCCGTGGAAAGTATGCCTATACTCGAAGCTTTATCGGCCATGACGAGCTGGTCAAATGCTTCCGCCTTCTCACTCATCAGCTGATCGCGCTCACGTGAGAGGCAGAAATGCTTCATCGCCTTGATCATCCGGTGCTCGAGGTCATCGGGATCCCACGGCTTGGAAAGATAGGAATAGAGGAGCCCGCTGTTCAACGCATCGACAGCGACATCGAGATCGGCATACGCCGTCACGAGAATCCGAAGAGGATTCGGGTTCACTTCGCGGACGCGCTGAAGGAAAGTGAGCCCGGATTCATTAGGCATCTTTTTGTCACTCAGAACCAAACCGATCTTCTCATGATGCTCGGTGAAAATTTCATACCCCCCCTCAGGAGACGACGCAGTGTAAATCGGAGCAACATCTTCAAAGATCGCTTCAAAGTACTTCAGGGATTTCTCTTCGTCATCGACGTAAAGAATGCCGAAATCAGAAAACTTCTTGTCCATACTTAGTGTGGGTAGGTTTGGCGTGGTGAGGGGTGGTCCCCCCGGCAGTGGCCTGTGCGAGAGGGAGTGAAATTGAAAACTCAGTAAATTCACCTGGCTTGGAATCAACCGTGATCTGGCCATTGTGTGATTCAACGATGCGATAACAAATACTCAATCCGAGCCCCGTTCCCTCTCCCACTTCTTTGGTGGTGTAGAAGGGATCGAAGATTCGGCTCAGATTTTCCGGATCGATTCCCGGACCGTTGTCGCGCACGGTGATGAGTGCCTTTTCGCCATCGGCGCTGGCCTTGATGTCGATTAAATTTTTCCGGTCCCAACCTGCCCCACTCATCGCCTGAATGGCATTGTGAATCAGATTGATCAACACCTGGGTAACCTGGTTCTTCACCCCTTCGATACGAATCTCTTCAGGTACCTCAATCGTCACAGTCGTTTCAGAGGATTCGATTTCTTTACCAAGCATCCTGAGGGCGATCTGTACAGGGTCCGCCAATGGATGTTCGATGTTATTTTCTCCAGTCTTATGGGAAAACTCTCGGAGCTCCCTGACGATTTCCTTCATCCGATCGATACTGTCCTGGATATCATCGATGGCTTCAATGACACGACCGTTGGGATTCTCGCTTCGGAGCAGCTTCCGCAACAAGAAGACCGCCTGGTTCGAATAGTTTAAAGGGTTTCCAATCTCGTGAATCACCCCGGCGCTGAGCTGCCCGAGCGACGCCATCTTCTCTGATTGAATCAATTGATTCTCCGTCTGATTCAATTCTTCCAGAGTTTGAATCAACTCCCGCTTTTGGGCCCGCAATTTGATCCGCTGCTGCCGGGATCGATCGCGCATCAGGAACTCCTGTACGCGATACCTATGGTGCACGAAACAGCCCGAAACAACGACCACACCGTTTGCCGCAATAAAGATGCAATTGTTAACGAAACTAGCTGCGGTCTTTACATCCATCCCATTAAGAACGGCAGGTGCCGAGGCTAACAAATACATCGTGCCGACACAGGTCGCTCCAAAGAATGCCTCTTGATATGTCCAATGAAATACGAACCCAATCGCAATGATACACAACGTCAGCCCCGCATAATATGGAGTTCCCGGGTCCTGCGACAACAACACCATCAACGAAATAAAGAAGGCTGGAATGAGCGGCATCGCGACCGTGAAGATCCGATAATATCGTTTCCCCCACTTTGATCGAATAGCCGAGTATGTGAACAGCGCGCAAAGCGTGCAGACCAGTCGCAATACGGCAAATATCTCGAAGAATTCCGGATAGGCAAAATAATCGAGGACGGAGAATGCTGGCACCATCGTAGCGATCAGAATGGTGATCACACGCTGATTCCGTAGGGCGGCACTTCTTTCCTCCGCCTGCATCAGTTTCCACGCAAAATCCGAAAGCCCATCGGTCTTTCCGGAACTCGCGACGAAGCACTGCTTCTGTAACAATCCTTGCGGCATCTCGAATAGATGCCACAAGATACTGGAAAATATTAATTTTTACAATAATTATTGTAATTTTATCTTTCTGACAATCCGTAAACTTCGACTCCACCGTGATCGATTTCTATTTCGAAAGTGGCATCCCCTACGCCCCGACCCATCAACTCGATAAACTGTGCTTCACTGCGATAAATCAACTCCCAGTCCATCACGAGTGTCATCCAAGACTGAATCGGATTCTTCACGGTAAAGTTACTCACCGCCAGGCGCCCGCCTTCTCTCAGCAATCCGTGCAAGTAGGAGATAACTTTCACGATCAACCGGTCAGAGAGGTAGTCGAATAAACCGGCGCAATAGACCAGGTCAAATTCCCCGTCGGGCTCGTAAGCCCCATCACTCGCTGCGCCACTGAACCCACGTGAGCGATTCGCGAGATCAATTACAGAGCTCTGATGCATCTCAAGCTTCACCATCTCTGGAAGTGTCCCAAAACTACGGTATTGGCGCTCCGCCTCCTTCAACGTGTCCGTCGAGAAGTCGACCATCACAAACTCAATTTCACACCCCTCCAACGGGTCCTCCAGATACCGCTGGATCTCGTATGCCACTCCGCTGGCCATACTCAGAACCCTCACCGTTCGCCCCTCCCTTTTTGCTTGCTCCGCCTTCTGTCGGATCTCTCGATACAGCAAGTTGACACGGTAGCGATAAGCATCCGCAGCTCCGCAACTCAGAATCCACGAATTAAAGATGCGATCATAGAGAGAACTCCCCTCGAGTGGATTACCCAGGATTTGTCCGAGCATCCCGAAATCGCCTGGAACTCCAATCGGCTTCTCTACCACTCGCGCCAGGAATGGGGAACTGAGGGCCATTGGGAACATTACTTTCCGAGCGAATTCTTTGGCAACCCTGATCTCATCAAGAGCCTCAAGAGCACGTGCAGCATCTTCGAACCGCACCATGACTTTCCAAAATTCTGGCGAATACAGTTTCGATGTGTCTTGCACAAAAGACTCATCGGCCCTCAGCCGTTCGACAGTATCAAGCGCCCCATCTCTGAGGTTTTCAAAGAGTAGACAGTCCTGCTGCACCGACTTCAGAATCTCGCACAGCTCGTATGTCGCAAGGCGAAACTGTTCCGGTAAATCAGATTGTTTCACTTGGCGAGACACCTGAGAAGCGGATGGTTTAGCAACGTTATTTCCCGGTTCTTCGTCTTCGCCTTCCGAAACGCCCCACGCTCCGGGCATAAGAATTTCGACTCGAAACGAGTTCCTGGAAATCGCTTCACATCTCGTAATCACTCCATGTGCCGACTTCACTTGCTGTCTTCCAAAAGCCAACCGAATGTCCCGAAGTTGACTCCCAAGGCCATGCTCAGAGTTAAAATCAACCACGGCTGCTTCTGAGCCAAATCGCACTAAGTCACCTGAAACTAGATTTCCTTTTGGGTCCACACCTTCAAACGAGCGAGGAGGACGCATGCCCGGCCATTCATCCAAAGTGCTACCGGGTTCGACCTCGAAACGTCGGTTATCATAGGAAAAGGCTCCGAGATAGACCTGCGCTGTCTTCCTTATGAGACCTGGCCCAACAGGTTTCGCAAGAATCGCATTTGCCCCACCTTTTTTTGCTTTTTCAGCAAATTCGGGAGTTCCGAATCCCGTGAGAAAGACCACTGGCAAATCCGGGCGCTCTTCGCGAATTTCCAGCAGAATGTCCAAGCCATCTCGAACCGGCATCTTGTAATCGAGAAAGACGAGATCCAGTTCCGATAAATCTAACTCACCACTTTCCGGCGCCCCAAATTCGCCGTAGACAGTGGCTGAGCCTTCCAGCGACTTCTCAATCAGCCGAATTACTGAGGGATCATCGTCAATTACCAGCACTGTTGCCGCGGGCGTTCTTCGCGTTGAGACGACCATTGAATCCTCCCGATTGTCAGCAATTTCCTGCGCCAAACCAGGCTCTCCCGAACTGATTTTAGACTCAAATCTCATAAAAGTATCTCAAGTTTTAAAATATTATTACCATATTTCAAGGTTAATGCTAAATATTTTTGAAATATTGACAAAGTTTAGCATTCAGCCTACATGGCCAAAAAAAGGCAACCGCAGACAGCTGCCTTTTTAACTTCTTCTGAATTAACAGCTTAAACCGTCATCAACCATTGAACAGTTCCGGAAAACTCTTGCTCATATCCAACTCATCTCCGGTTTCTTCCTGAAGCTTTCGGAACACTTTAAACAGCGATTGAGTCTTTTCAGGGTGCTTGGCCGAAATATCACTCATTTCCTGGGGATCACTCTTCAAATCGAAAAGGAGGACCTTCGGAACATTCGGATAAAGAACTAACTTAAATCCATTCTTCACAACACTTCGCTGGCTCTTGAGATAGGCACCATAAATTGCATCATAGCCCTCTGACTCGCCCTGAATAATCGGCATAAGCGACCGAAACTGCACGTGCTCCGGGACCTCAACCTCTCCCAGTTCGAGAGAAGTTGTCATGATGTCCTGCAAATACACGGGAGCACTGGAGGATTTGCCTTTCTCGACCCCGGGGCCGCTCACAATGAGAGGCACTCTAACACTGTGATCGAAGAGATTCTGCTTACCAATGAGGCCGTGATGCCCCACTGACAAACCGTGATCAGAAGAATAAAATATATAAGTGTTGTCGAGTTCACCGCTTTCCTCCAGGGCATCGATGATGCGTCCAATCTGCTCATCCATGTGGGTTATGATCGCATAATACTCCTGGCGGTGAACCTGCACGGCGTATTTCGTCCGCGGGAACGGGGCCAGTTTCTCGTCGCGAAGCTTGGCGCTGTTGTCGATTTGTTCTTTGTAGGGATACTCCGGCAGAAAGTTCTCCGGCACCTCAATGCGATCGAGCGGGTAGCGATCGATAAACTCCTTCGGAGCCTGGCGAGGATCGTGCGGGGCGTTGAAGGCGACATACATGAAGAAAGGTTCTTCCTTGTCCTTCTCCATATCGAGAAACTCGATGGCATCGTCCGCGACGATCTCACTCCAGTGGGTTCCGCCTTTCCAGAAACCCTCAAACTTCGGGTCATAAGGACTCCACGGGTCGGGTTGCCCTTGAACGGGCCGGTTGTAACCTTCCGGAGTCTGGTTGGGCATTCCCGGGCGAACGTTGCGGGCTACGTCGAAAATTTCTTCGGCGTTTGCTTTGACGTGCCATTTGCCGGTGAAATAAGTGTTGTAGCCGCCTGATTTCATCAATTGCGACCACATCAGATTCTCAGCGGGAAAGTTCGGGACGTCTTCGTGCGCCGGCTTGGATTTCCCGATATTTTCTGACACCTTCTGTGCTTGCCAGACAAAAGTTCCGGTATTTAACATGTGGCGGCTGGCAACACAGACGGCTCCGCTCCAACTCCCCATATTGTAGGCATGGCTGAAGCTCGTGCCGGTGTTCACGAGTCGATCAAGGTTGGGAGTATCAATATCCGTGTAGCCATGAGCTCGAATCGTCTCGTAGCACTGATCGTCCGAAAAAATGAAGAGAATGTTCGGCTTCTCGGCGTAGGCACTGGAACCAGCCACCGTCACCACGAAAGAAAGAGCCAATAGAAATCTGGACATGTCCCTCTTTATCCTTCGCCACCGCCTTTGTAAAGCTCAGCCCGTTGGCAGAAATACGCAGGTGAGGTTTCTGTTACTTTGAAGGTGTTGCCACAACGGCAAGCCCATGGTATACCAATAAACCTCCTTCTCTTATCATTACCAAAACAACATATATTCTCTATGAGCAAACTAGACGCCCTCCTCGAAAAATACACCGCTGACCTCGAAGGGCTCGGTGAAAAGGTTGATCCCAAGTTTCTTCGCGCTGTTGCAAAATCATGCGGCCCCGCCATCTACAAAAAGGACGCATCACTCGTGGCATTTTCCGACCCTGAAGAAGTGGCTCGTATCCGCAAGAATTTCCTGATTGGTAAGCTCGGCCTCAAAGACACTGAAAAGCTCGACGCTGGACTCGATACAGTTAAAGGCCAATACACCAAGCGAAGCAAGTATCGAGCCGTGGTCTACTACCTCCTCGCCAAGCAATTCAAGAAGCGCTCCGCGCTGATGGGCTGATTACGACCCACTCCCTGCCAGCTTCTTTGCCTGCTCGACGCTCGAAGCGTCGAGTCGGGAGAACGGGATGGTGAAACTGCGCCCGTCTTTCATCACAATCTTCACGGAATCTCCGCTCAGTGAGTGAAATCTGGCTTTGATCGATTTGCCGTCCGAGCTGGTCCAGTTGAGGTAGTCGTTCGCCGGCATCTCTCCGGCTGACGAAGCGGCCCCGGCCAACCATTTCTTCTCTTCCTCGACGGGATTCTCAACATCAATCACTGCTCCGGCTTTGATCCAGTTTTCGATCACGGCAATCTCGCGGTCCGGAACCGGATCGGCCTTCCGCGGCATGAAGTCAGAGTGACTCGCATCCAGCTTCATCACTTCGAGAAAGTTACTCTCCTCGGGATTTCCGGGCCGGATGATGTTGAATTTCCCAATCTGGTAGTCCCTCACCTCTTCAAAATCGTCGAGAGCGAGATTGCCCTTCACCTGATTTTCATTGCTGTGACACTTCCAGCAATGCTCCTTCATGATCGGGAGCACGTCGCTAACATAGTC
>JABSSQ010000415.1 GCA_013213905.1 Verrucomicrobiales bacterium
AGAAAAGGCGTTTCGACTCATGGCGGTCAAATGTTGAGTGCCTGTGCTTGTTAGTCCATTCGTTTGGCCTGTTCGGCCAGTGGCTCTAAAAGTTTTCGATGTAAAGCCTGAAGGCCTTCCCAGGAGTCCCGAAGAACAGACATATTTATTTCCCAGTCATTCATGTTGTCAGCACCGGCGGTAATGTTTTGGAGCACTATTCCGGCACAGGCAACAAACTCCCTTTCGTGCCCTTCTTGAAGCCAGTTTTTTCCAAGTTCGATTACCTCGTAGGGATACCAAAGTTGTTTCTCGAAATTCACTTGGCCTTGTCTCTCGATTACTAGGTCAATCTCCTGTCTGTGCTTCTCAAGATCATTCCCGTAGTCTAGCGCAGCGATAAAATCTCGTTCGGCATCCGTGAGACTTTTCAGAAACTCCTCAAGCTTCATTTTCTAGGACTAACGTTTGAGGTGTGGCAGCGGCTACTGAGAGCGCACCTCCGAAACAGGGTTAAATGGAGTAGTAAAGAGCGTCATGTCGACTCGGAGCGAGTAGCCGCTTGTCCACCACCGTCTTGTTCGCCCGTGGTTGTTCCGGGGGGGTACAATGACGATTGGCGTGTATGCGAGCGCCTGATCCACCACGTCCTCCGCTAGCACTTCGCCGTCATGCCCTGGCCAGTATATCAGATCTGAAACTGCAGGATGTGAGGTATTCCGTCCCATGAAATCAAGATACCATAAGCGCTCTCGCTCTGAAGTGTCAGGTACAAGGATCTTACGAACCACTGCGATCAGATCGTTGCGGGACACATCCGAAATGTGTTTTGTTGGTGGCGTGGCCAATTCGGCAGCCAACTCTTCGATGCTCTGTGACGAGAATGAGCATTGCATGCTATTTCTGGGGCGACGTCAGAGGCATGGCAAGCCGTTCCAAGCAGCGGCCCCACGCATGAAAGTTAGGGATTCAAGTAACGAAAGTCAATCGACTCGGAGCGGGATCGGGTTGCCATCGCCAACCTGTCTTGTCCGGCGCGAAATCAGGAACTTTTGAATCCTTCTTTTGACCGTAAGAGAAAAGAAAATAATCACTATATTGATTATCGCTGTCGAAAGCCACGGATGCCTCGCTACAGTCGAAGCGATCTCTAGAGAACCCAATGGCACCGGCATTCCCATTATCGTCGGGACGGCAAGTATTGCCCACATCGAAAAATCCAGACAAAATTCGGAAAAACTTGATCCAAAGACTCCTCGGAACCAAGCACCCTGGGTAACTATACCTATCAGGAGAGAGAGATAAGTTATCGCAAAGCCGACTGCTATACTAATCCCCAAGAGTTTCATTTCTGACACAACGTCCGAAGCTTGGCAGCCTGATATGGAAGCGCTACTTCGATTACAGGGTATTGATTCGAATCAGATTAGTCAATCAATTCACAACGGTATCAGGCTTGCTATCACTGCTTGTATTCCGCAGTGTTGCTTGGGTATTGGCAGAGACAGTGAACATCGAAATCAGGACTACGAGAGCAAACAACGATGATGCAGCAATTAGAAAACCCCATTCTGCTTCAGGTGATGGTGTTCCTATCGGGGTAAACAGTTTCCGGTGCACAGAGACTGCTGGGTGAGAGGGCGGAAAGCTCTGAAAAGAGATGCCTTTTGTTCTCAAACTTGTGACGCGATGAAATGTAACTGCTTCAGGGAGGACTTCGATCACTCTCGCATCACGAAAAATAGGCTTTCCAAAAGTTGCGAAGGAGTAGAATGATTCAGCCCGATGTTCCAAGAATAAAAGTAAAGAGAAAGGTGCAATAGCCAGAAGGTAGAGAAAGATTTTTGTGACAGGATTCATATCTTTCCTCGGCGAACGTCCGAGTCATCTCACACCTGACCGAGGGTGGACTCCGACTTCTGGTTTGATGGTTGAATGGTCATGATGCTTTCGACTCGCCAAGGGTCAGGTGTTGAGATCGACGCCTTGTTCGCCTAGTTGATTCCAGGTAAGGCCGCCGATCCCTCGTTCGAACTCGTGGTGAACTCCGTTCTCTGTCCTGCGCATCTTGCTGTAGAAGACAGTATCGGGATCGATTCGCTTTGGGAAGCAGTAGCCATCGCCGATACCGCCAATCTCCGTCTCGGCCACGTTGCGAGTATCGATGAGGACGAGACGGCTAGAATGCCGATCCACAGAATCTTGCGTCCCATCAAAATCCATCTCCTCAATCAGTAGATAGTTGCCATCGGGCGATGTGACGTAGCGATCTGTAAAGAAGCGACCGCTAGTCCGTCGATCCGTTCCAAGAACCGTCAGATCGTTTGCGGGGATCCAGTAGTCCTGCTTCACATGCGCCCATGATGGGGAATTCATCTCTCGCATGTGGAGAATGGCGACACCGCCTCCATCTGGTTTCCGAATGATGGTATCGCGATCCATTTTTGAGGCGAACGTCAAAGGATAGGCAAGCCTCACTGGAGGGCGCGCATCCAAGACGGGGTTGAGGTTAAAGTTAGCATAAATCTTCCGACTCGCAGCGGGTGAGGGTTGCCTCCTCCGGCTTGTTAGGCGCTGGGGGTGATGTGGGATGCAAACTCAGCCCACGAACTAAATATCAGGTTGGCGACCTCTGCGGACATACCAATCTCTGGCAATTCGTACACTCCGCCATCTGATCCGAACGCATAAACCTCGCCGCCACCGTTGGTCCCAAAAACAGCAAATCCTGGAGCGAGATTAGACACGTCGTAGTCTTGGTTCCATCCCTCGAGCTCGGATTCGGGACAAAGATCGAAATACCTCTCAGCACCGTCTGAAGTCAAAAAACCAGCAGTTGGATTTTCGGTCTTCAGGTAGCTGAGGAAGTCTTGCGGAACCTCTATTTTCATCGCCTAACGTCGAGTCATCTCACGCCTGACAGACAGCGCGCTTCGACTTCTGGGTTGATAGTTGATTGGCCATAAACCTTCCTTTACAAGGCGTGTCAGGCGTTGAGATCGACGCTTTGTTCTGCATTCCGTGATCTAGTCCTACT
>JABSSQ010000416.1 GCA_013213905.1 Verrucomicrobiales bacterium
AGGATGCATCGGAGCTCTCAACGTTGGTCCGGGGCTTAACCCGATGCAGGCGACTCAGCGTTTCCGTGTTCCTGCGGGGGCGACGACCCAGCTTGGTTTCACCTACTCGCGTCCGTTTGCGGGAAAGGCGAGGGACGGTTCAGACATTCTTTTTCCGATGCAGCCTTCGGATGAGTTTTGCCGCTTCTCTTTCGTGTTGGAAGATACGATCAGTTCAGAGCTGATTGACCTGCCGGTCAGAGTGGGACCCGTCACCGCGGTCTGGAAGTCTCGGCAGTTTCTCAACGTCACTGACCGAATTCGAATCGAATGGGATCTCGTGAACGGTACTGACAAGGCTTCATCCGGAACCTTTCAGGTCGGTTTGGGAGACAAGGTAGGCCAGCCGACAAATTTCTCCGTTTCTCCACTTGGGGTGAAGAGCGTGTTTTCGCTCTTCGAATTTTCGGCTGAGTTAGGCAACACTCCGTTCCAGCGTGATGTCTGGATTCAGACAGACGTGAATGACCGTATCGTCCGGTTCAATCGCGAGCTGGAAGCCACTCGCGACCTTGTCCTCGGTGAGAACCGGTCCATGAAGCGATGGTCGGAATATGCTAACGCTGCACCGGCTGGCGAGAACCGGGCGCAGCGACGCAGCGAGGGTGACGTTTCCTACCGGTTCGATGCGGATGAGGATGCCCTCTACCTGACGGTCGCGGTGAATGGAGTTGCCATTCCGGATCTCGGTGATGCCGCTGCTGTTCGCACTAAGGTCTATCTCGATGCTCGTCCCGTTAACGAAGTGCTTTCTTTCGGAGCGGTGGAACCCGTTGAGATCTACACAAAAGGCACGGAAGGCCCCGGGAGCCCTCCTGATCTTCCGATCGGCTGCTTTGGCAGCGGTTACAATCTTCGCCTCAGCTCGAAGGGAGTTACCTCAGCTCTGGTCGTGGGAGAGGGTGGTGAGAAATCAGTCGTAATGCGGATTCCCCGCAGTTATCTCCATCGTCATGAATGGGAGCTGGGCTCCGTTGACAGCATGTTGGGATTCCGGGTTGAATTGACCATTGCTGAACCCGCTGCCGACGGAACGGTCACATTTCCTGACGCCAATACATTCGTCTCTCACAGCCCGACCTGGGCGTTTGAAAATCAGGCCGTCTACGGATTCGATTCTAAAGATGCGAGGTCGCTCAGCATCCTGAGATTGTCCCGCCAGCCGGTGCAAAGCTGGTCGGTGAGAATTTACTGATTTGAGCCGGGCGGGTTCCGGGTTCAGGAACGCGTCGAAGCAGCTTCGATCTCCCGGTGATTCAGAACCTGGAAGTCTCCGGTCGAGAGGACCGGCATGGTTAGTTTTCCGATACGCACCCGCTCGAGGCGCTTGACCTTGTAATCCAGTTTGGAAAACATGCGCCTGATCTGGCGGTTGTATCCCTGGGTCAGGACCACCCGCAATCTTCGGCGGGAATCGAAGGTGACGGATTCGGCCTTCGCAAGGCCTTCGGAGAGATGGATACCTTCGAGCAGGCGCTCGGTTTTCTCGCCGTCGAAGGGGCGGTCCAACTGGACCTCGTATTCCTTCTCCACGTGAAAGCGGGGATGGGTGAGTTGTTCCGTCAATTCTCCGGAACTTGTCAGCAGAAGGAGACCGCAACTGTCGAGGTCCAGCCGCCCAACGTAGTTGAGGCTGGAGAATTTCCTCGGAAGCAGCTCGTAGATCGTCTTCCGGCCCTGCGGGTCGTTCCGGGTGCAGAGGTAACCCTTGGGCTTGTTCAAGACGATCGTTAAGTCGCCCTGGCTACGGAGCAACTTGCCGTCAAAACGCACGTGATCGCCCGGCTGGACGCGGGCACTGAGATCAAGAGTGATCTCGCCGTTGATTTCGACTCGGCCTTCGCGAATAAACGTTTCGCAGCCACGACGTGACCCGACCCCGCAAGAAGCGAGAAACTTATTCAGACGAACGCCTTTGTCCGCCGTGGACCCCATAGGGAACCCTCAGGAAAGGGGTGAAAACCTCGGAAAAGAAGGGATTAAGCCTCGGGCTTGGTCTTTTTGAGACCGATCGGGCTGGTTCCTTCTTCCCACTCACCGCGCTTCTGGAGCAACTTGACACGCTCGAAGCGCTTGAGGACGCTGCGCTTAGCTCCTACGCTGCTGGACTTTTTGAGACTTGCGTGCTGTGACATGACTAAATTCTGATGATTTTGAGTGGAGCGCGGAATTTAGACCACTTTTTCGGCGATGCAAGCAGTAACTGAGACTGAAGTTTCGAGGTTCTATAAGGAATCTACTCGTCGTCGCCCTCCGCCAGCACATCGAGGGTGAATCCGCCGACATGCTCTCCGTCTTCGTCCCGAAAGATCCAGTCATTGAGCTTGTCGAGATCCAGGGTCACGCTGGCGCCCCGATGGACGTCCAGAAGCTCGTGGGGATCGTTCATCAGCACACCGCTGAACGACTCGCGGGAGGCTGCGGTTACGGAAAGCCACATGTATTCACACTTTGCCCCTTCCCGGAACTCAGCCTTCACAATGAAGCGATCGGTGTCGCCCGGGCTGCTTTCCTGGAAGGCAGAGAGAAATTCCGGCCAGCGGTTGCGGGCTTCTTTGACTGCTTCAGCCATCTTCGGGTTGGAGTCGGATATCTCGATGATTGGCTCAAAGGTAGGTTCGCTGAACAGATCGAGGGGTTTGGGGCCGGCGAGGATCTCCATCAGGGAGAGGTCGAACTCGTTGCAGCGTTGAATCTCGGGACAGTAGATAGCGAGACAGTCCGGTCCCGCTAGGGTGGCGAGAATCTGTCCGATCACCCGGTAGGCCGCCTGAGTGGACTCCGGATCCGACGGTTCATCCATGAGGTCGACCGAGACCCAGGCGCGATGTTGCTCGACAGCGTTGCGCAGGCGCTTATCGCGGATCGACTGCCGAGCGAATCGCTTGGGATTAGAAATATACGGGCGACTGGAGACGAGGACGGCAAAGAGCCCCTGAGGGATCTTCACCATGAAGTGGGTGATTCCATCGTCGAGTTCCTTGGGATCGCGAGGCGGATTAAACTGGATCACAAAATGTTCGGAGTCCGGACTGTCTGGATCAAAGTTGATACCCAGAGCGGTGGAAACGCAGCGGCGGATCGATGACTCGTCAGCATCGCGAGTTTCAGAGAGGAAGTAGACCAGGGAAATGAGGTTTTCCGGGGGTTCCTCATCCAGCGTGGGATTCTTGCCAGGCTGTTGAGGCGGAGAGTCCGGTCGGAACATCAGCCATCGTGCCATATCCCAGCCGAACCAAATCACCGTGAGCACCATGGCAACCACGCCGACCCACGTCAATCCGTTGACGAAGAGTCGAATAAGGAGCGCCACCAGGATGGCGGTGGAAAGGATAGGGAACTGTTTCAGCTTTTGTAGCATGAGTGTGCGGATAGGGCGGGGCTAGCGCTTGGTGACAGCCCTGTGGACCGGATGCTTCTGCTTTTCCTGTTTGGGACCCAAGGGCTGCTGGTAGGGGGCGGGGTCAACGTAGCCGCGCCATTTGTCACCGATAGCCAAACCCTGACCAACATGCCTCAAAAAGATGCTCCCCGCACTGAACTTATTCAGTTGGCGTTTCGGCGGCCCCTCGCGTTCGAATCCCAGAGTTGATATCTCGGTCGTAGGCACCAGCGAGATTTGATAGAGGTCAGTCACAATGCCGTCCGACGTGTGACTTAGAACTGTTCCTTCGCACGGAATCCATTCGTTCTCGGCAACCAGATAGAGTTGCTCCTGGGCAGCTTTCCGTTCCTGGGCGGCTTTGAACTTCTCGGTCTCGAGCAGGATCTGCTTTCGTCGTGCTCTTTCCGCAACCTGATCACGCTTGTAGGCATCCATTGCCTCGATCGGGTCGAAATCATACCGGGCCTGGATCGATGAATTTAAATCAAACAGGGAAACGCGAGCCATACCGCCGTCGTGCTTAATGACGAGTCCGTCCGCCTCAACGCGTGAAACAGAGCAATTGTGAAAGACTTCACCTTTGCGAGTCTCCAGCGTTTCAAAATCGGGCTTCGCCGGCCCGGATTGCTTTTCATCAGCCGGGGAAATCAAGGTCCATGCGAAGAAAGGGATCGCCAGACAGATTGCGATTGAAGAAGAGCTCGACATGGAATCCGAATAATCGTGCCAGTAATGCGCCGACCGCGCAACTTTTCTTGAGATGGCGGGTTTTATCGGCTAACAAGCTGAAGCATTCCCGTTATGAGACTCTCATTGAAAGCACTAATCGTCTGCATTGCTCTGTCTGGTTGGTTCGCCGCAGGTAGTAGTTTGGCAGACCCCGGGTCTGATGCAGAAGCGGAGCGAAAGGAAATGTGGGATTCTCTTAGCGATGAGGAGAAAGAGAAACTCCGCACCGCGCTGCGCGAAGTCTGGACCGACCCGGCAGTTATCAATGCGAGGGACGAAGTGAAAAGCGCGGCCGAGGCCTACCAGAAAGCGATTCGCGAGGCGGTGTCCAAGGCCGACCCGAGTATGGCGGAGTTGATGGCTAAAGCGGAAAAGAGCATCGAAGGTCGCATCCATGACCGGATTGGCGGACCACCGTCCGGGAGAAGTGGAATGTTTCGCCGGGCCGGGGACTATCCGATGAGTCCTCCCGGATTCGCAGAAAAACTCTCACCGGAAGAGCAGGAGAAGTTTCGCAAAGCAGAGGAAGCAGCGAAAGAGACTCCCGAAGTGAAGAAGGCTCAGGCCGCGTTGAGGGGCCTGCACAAGCAGGATGAAGAGATGCGCAGAAAGCGGCTCGAAGCTCATCGCCAGATGAGACAGGCCGTTCTCACTGAAATGGTCAAAAAGGATCCGAGTCTGAAAGAGCTGCAGAATCGTCTGGAACTGAATTCCCCCGCGCGGGGAGGTAAGGGTGGTATTCCTGGGAACGGCAGTGGTCCCAAGGGCAAAGGCAAAACGCTGGGCGAGGCCAAAGAGTAGGCACCTTCGGAGGTTGCAGAGCAGGGGCCTATCTTCTCCATGCAGCGGAGAAGAGTACGCCTATGTTCAAACGGCGGAAGATCAACGCTGGGATCGCCGGTTTTCAGGATCGAGCCGAAGACGACAATTAAGGCCCTAATTATTTAGGAAAACTTAACTTTTCGGCTTGCTTAAAAATGCGTTGAGACAATATAGTAATCTCACCATATTTCCATAATTTATGGTTTTTATGGAATCGCCGTTAATCCTCTTAAGGATTCAAGTAATGCAGTAAATCCGGTCCTTTAAATCCATGATCATTCCCATTAAACCCTGGTTGGACCGTGCCAATGGCGCGGCGGGGCAGCGGGGCGGTTTGGTTCTAGCGGCGGATGCAGAGGCAGAGGAATTCATGCGTTCCACGATGCGGGGGAGTGCGGGATGGAAACACCAGGAGGAAGGGAATCGAATGGAGTTTTATCATCAGCCGATCATGGCCAAGGAAATTCTGGCAGCGCTGGCGCCGCTGGAAGGGAAGCAAATCTTTGACGGGACGCTTGGGGGCGGCGGACACACAGAGCTGTTTCTTCAAAATGGAGCTCACGTCGTGGGTTGTGATCAGGATGCGGAAGCTCTGGGGTATGCCGGGCGCCGCTTGTCTCAATTCCAGGATCGGTTTCTTCCGGTTCGCGGCAACTTCGCTGAGATGGATAAGATCCTGGAAGGGGTGGGGATCGATCGGGTTGATGGAGTGCTGATGGATCTCGGGGTCTCTTCTCATCAGTTGGATGAGCCCTCCCGCGGCTTCTCCTTTCGTGAGGACGGTCCGCTCGATATGCGTATGGACGATCGAGCTGAGTTTTCCGCTCGCGACCTGGTTAACGAGTGGGCTGAGGAAGATATGATTCGCATCTTCCGTGAGTATGGCGAAGAGAAGCGAGCCGTGCGCGCTGCGAAGGAAATTGTAAAGGCTCGCCAGGTTGCCCCAATTGAAACGACCTTGCAGCTGGCGGGGGTCGTTGAGAAGGCTGTGCCGCGCATCAGCGGAAAGCACCCTGCGACCCGGGTTTTTCAGGCCATTCGAATTGCGGTGAATCGCGAGATGGAAGTACTGGAGGCCGCGCTTGATAAGTCGATCCAGGTTCTCGGCGAGGGAGGGGTTCTTGCGGTAATTACTTTTCACTCGCTTGAGGACCGAATGGTTAAGCGGTTCATGCGCCGTCACAGCACCCCGTTTATCGATCGCCCGGAGTGGCCGGAGCCTCGCGAGAATCCGGACTACTGTCTGACACTTCCTTCGCGACGGGCGATTGCGCCAAGCGAGGCAGAGGTAGAGACCAATCCGAGAGCGAGGAGTGCCAAGCTTCGGGTGGCTGTGAAGTTGGAGGATTGATGGAGAAGAGGAATCGATACAGAAACAGGGTTCGCCCTATCACGATTTGCCGCCTCGCTGTGGCCGGTCTCCTGCTCCTGGCAACGGGTGCGGGATTTGTGCTTGTTAGGAATGAGCACGTGATTCGTGGGTATCAGATTCGCAGTCTCGAAGACGAAGTGGTCGAGTTGGATCGTGAAATTGAAATGTGGGAGCTCCGCATTGCCGGTGTCAAAGGCCGCCAGGAGTTATCTCGGCGCCTTCGCTGGGTCCAGAGCGATCTGAGTGAAATTGAAATGTCTCGTGTGATTGAGCTTGAGGCACCTGAGGAAGATTCCGAAGTGGTCGCCAATCTGGACTAAAAGAAATTTGATGATTGTGAACCTGAAGAGACGTCTGACTGTGGCTTGTGTTGCCCTGGTGATGTTGCTCTCTGTTCTCAGTGGTCGCTTGATTTATATCGAGCTGTTCCGCGCTGAGGACTTGAGCTCGCTTGCGCGTAACCGCTACGAGTATAAAGAGGTTTTGCCTGGGCAGCGTGGTCGCATCTACGACAGTTCGGGTGAGTTGCTGGCGAGGAATCAGACTGTCTACTCGCTGGTTGTTGATTGTTTTCACCTGAAGGACCAGGGCTTTGCCTGCGCGGGTGTTGCCACAAAAGAAGGGCTGAGGACTCACGAGGTTCGCAAGAAATACCATCCCGACGAGATCCTGGCTCGCTACCGCGAGCACGTTGCGGAATCGCTTTCGAAACCGCTGCGCATGCCGGTGCAGGAGCTGGGGCGAATGCTGCGTGAAAAAACGGTAGGTGAGATCGTTCTCGCAAAGGGAATTGAAGATGACTTCTCACGTCAACTCACAGAGGTGATTCGGGAAAAGTCGCTGCGAGGTCTTTATCTTCGCAAGGCCGAGCGTCGCTATTATCCAAGCCCGCTCTCATTGACCCAGGTGATTGGCTATGTTGACCAGGATGGGGTTGGGGTGTCAGGGGTGGAGAAGACTCTCAATGAAGTGCTGACCGGAAAGCCCGGTTATCGTTTCTGTGAGCGCGATCGAAAGAGTCGTGAAATTCACGCCTATCGCGGTCAACAGGTGGATCCAATGTCGGGTAAGGATGTTTACCTCACGATTAATATGGCATTGCAGGAAGTGGTGGAGCGGGAGATGGATGCCGTGATTGACCGTCACCGCCCCGAAAAGGCGACTGCTATTTTTCTAAACCCGAAGACAGGGCAGGTGCTGGCGATGTCTAACCGGCCTCACTACGATCTCAGCACTCGGGAAGGCATTCGCGGGATGATGCCTGTGCGTCGAAACATCGCGGTAACTGACCTTTACCAGCCGGGGTCGACCTTCAAGGTAGTAGGCTATGGCGCTGCGTTTGATCGCGGTCTGGCAACTCCAGTGACCGAGGTGGATTGCGAGATGGGGGCCTACGATCTTGATGGTTTTGTCCTGAAAGATCACCACCCCTACGGGATCCTGACAGCGCAGGTGGCTTTCGCGAAGTCATCCAATATCGGCGCTTATAAAGTGGCCCGTCCTCTCAATCGCGAGGGCTTTCACGCCTATGCCCAGAAGTTTGGGTTCGGCAGCAAGACCGGCATTGAGCTCAATGCCGAGCAGGCCGGTTGGATGAGCGGCGTCGACAGCTGGTCCAAGCCATCCTTTTCCAGTCGCGCGATGGGCTATGAGGTCAGTGTCACTCCGATGCAGATGGCAATGGCGTGCAGCGTCATCGCCAATGATGGCGTCTACCAGCCGCCGACGATTATTGAGAGTATTCGCGAAGGAGCGACCCACGATGTGCAGATTTTGAAAGGTGATATGAAAGCCGCCCGTAGGGTGCTGAGTGCCAAGGCTGCCGCCCAGGTGCGTCAGTGCATGATGGAAACGCTTACTGAAATTGGAACGGGCCCCAAAGCTAAACTTCCGGGCTATTCGATGGGAGGAAAGACCGGTACTGCCCGCAAATACATCGAAAATGTTGGCTATGTTTCAGGACGTTACACGGCCTCATTCATGGGGTTTCTGCCGGCTGATGATCCTCAATTGGTTGGGTTAGTGATCGTTGATGATCCAAGCATTACCAATGGTCCGGCCTACGGCGGCAGTGTCGCGGGACCTGTATTCAAGGCAATAGTGGCTGATGCTGTGAAGATTCTCGGGATTGAGCCGGATCTTCCGGAAGAAATTGAAGCGGAACCTGAGACTTCACTTGCGAATTTCAGCGGATTGGAGAGAGAGGGGTGAAAGCCATGAAGCTGTCTGAAGTTATAGATTCTGTTCACGTCAAATCGGTCTCCGGATCGCTGGACGCTGAGGTGTCGGGCATCTTTTACGACTCACGCCGGGTCGTAGAGGGTGGGGTGTTTTGCGCTCTCGTAGGAGGAGGCGCAGACGGTAATGAATACATTGATGCCGCGATCGAAAACGGGGCAGTCGCAATCATTTCCGGCAAACCGTATCCCGCTGAGTTTCCGGGAACGTGGATCCACGTTGCTGACCCCCGTCTGGCGATGGGGATTGCGTCTGCCAATCTGGAAGGCAATCCGAGCCGGGAGATTCCCGTGGTTGGTGTGACCGGGACAAACGGTAAGACGACCACAACCTATTTGATTCATCACCTGTTCAAGTCGGTGCTGCGCCGAGCAGGCCTCATTGGCACGATTAACTACGTCGTCGGTGATGAAGTGAAGGATGCACCGCACACGACTCCGGAGTCGCCGGATGTGCAGGAGTTGCTTCGTGAAATGGTTGACTCGGATTGCCGAGGTGTCGCCATGGAGGTCTCTTCGCACGGAATTGTTCAGAAGCGAATTGCGGGTGTTTCCTTCGACGTCGGGGTGTTCACCAACCTGACCCAGGATCACCTCGATTTTCACGGTGGAATGCAGAGCTACTTTGAGGCGAAGGCGGCGTTGTTTACCGGGATGGACAGCGACTCCGAGAAAGAGGGAGTCGCGATTATCAATGTGGATGACTCATATGGCGATCGGCTCAAGAAGATGCAGTTTGAGCACCTCAAGATTTACACCTACGGGCGCTCCGCAAATGCTGATTTCCAGGCTTCGAATATTCGCAGCGATTTCAACGGAACCGAGTTCAAGCTCTCGTTTGGTGAGCGCAGCTTCCTCGTCCGGATTCCGTTGATCGGTGCTTTTAATGTCTACAACACCGTTGCCGCGATCGCTTCGGCCTACTCGGTTGGTTTGAATCTTCGTGAGACGATCGCGAAAATGGCGGATGCTCCGCAGGTTCCCGGACGTCTTGAAGCGGTGGGAGATCGCCAGATCAACTATCGGGTCTTCGTTGACTATGCTCACACGCCGGATGCTCTCAGCAACGTTCTCGAAACGCTACGCGCCCTCCGGCCGAACCGAATTATCACGGTGTTCGGATGTGGTGGTGACCGTGACGTGCTCAAGCGGGCACCCATGGCTAAGGCAGCTGAGGAGGGAAGTGATTTCTGCATCCTGACAACAGACAATCCGCGAACCGAAGAGCCTCAGCAGATCCTTGATGATGCTGAAAAGGGTTTCCTCGGAAGTGACCACGAAGTGATTGAGGATCGTCGTCTTGCTATCAAGCGTGCTATTCGTCTCGCAGACGAACGGGATATCGTTCTGATCGCCGGTAAAGGCCATGAGGCTTACCAGGAAATTCAAGGTGTTCGCCACAACTTCGATGACCGCAAGATGGCGGTTGGTTTCATTCGTGAAAAGGCAGAGGGGGGCGAGAAATGATGCCGGTCACTCTCGATCAATTGGCCCGCTGGAGCGACGGAGAACTTCTCCAGGGCGTCCCTTCAAATACAGTGGATGTTCTGACCACAGATTCCCGCAAGGTGGAGGCCGGCCAGGTTTTCCTCGCACTTAAGGGAGAGCGATTTAACGCGCATGATTTTATCGGTGCTGTCAGCGAGGCTGGTGCCGGTGCGCTGGTCGTCAGTGAATTGACAGCAGACACGGAGACATACTCTGGTGGTATTGTCAGAGTAAAAGATCCATTGAGGTCACTTCAGAAACTGGCGTTTCATCATCGACGCAGCAGTGAAGGGCTTTTCGTAGTCGGTGTGACAGGCAGTAACGGAAAGACGTCGACTAAGGATTTTCTCAGTGCAGTGCTTTCAGCGGGAGGGAAGGTAAACCGAACTGCCGGCAACTTGAATAATCATATCGGGCTTCCTCTCACGATTCTGTCCGGTGACGGAAGCGAAAAATTTGGAGTCTGGGAGATGGGTATGAATCACCCCGGGGAAATCGAGGTGCTGGCTGAGATCGCCGCTCCGGATGCCGCAGTGATCACCCACATCGGACGGGCTCACATCGAGCACATGAAGACTCGCGAAGCCATTGCGGAGGAAAAATCCGAACTGGCCATGGCGGTGCCTGCCAATGGTTTTTGTGCCATGCCGGTTGGAGACGATTTCTACAGCTACGTCAGTGATCGTGTCTTTTGCGAAATGGTTCCTGTTGGGATCGATGCCGGCGATGTCAGGGCGGAAAACGTTACCGCGATTGATGGAGGAGCAATGAAGTTTGTTCTTCGTTCTGAAATGACTGAGGCTCCTGAGGTGGTGCTTCCGGTCAAAGGATGGCACATGGTCAGCAACGCTCTTCTTGCTGCTGTAGTAGGTCTTCGTCAGGGTATCTCTCCGGATGAAGTTGCAGAGAAGCTGAGCCATGTCGAATTGAGCGGTGGGCGTCTTCAGGAAAGGACCGCAGGCGGATTTCGTTTTCTTGATGACAGCTACAATGCCAATCCTGATTCGATGGAAGCGGCTCTCGAGACGCTTAAGGGCTCCGAGGTCGAGGGGCGCCGTGTGGCAGTCCTCGGTTTCATGGGCGAGCTCGGTGATTTCGAGAGAGAGGAACATTTAAAACTCGGCGAGACCGTCACCGCGACCGGCATGGACGCACTTATCACTGTGGGTGAACGGGCAGCGCTCATTAACGAGGGCGCCGGGGACCTCGCAGAGAATCATCATTTTTCCGATCACGAGGCGGCCACGGAGTTCCTCAGCAACTTCCTCAGTGCCGATGACCTCACCCTGGTCAAAGGAAGCCGGGCGGCAGCCATGGAAAGGGTGATCAACAATCTTTAATCGCAACGACCACTCATGTTGTATTTTCTTCATCTACTGAAAGACTCCTCTGACTGGCTGGATCCACTCAACGTTTTCCAGTACCAGACCTTCCGCGCAGCCGGGGCGTGTCTTACTGCTTTCCTGTTGACGGTGCTCTTCGGAAACAAGGTCATCCTCAAACTGATCTCGCTCAAACTCGGGCAGCCGATCAGGACGAAGGAGGAGGTTAACGAACTCGCCGAACTGCACGGTGGTAAGGCAGGGACGCCTACAATGGGCGGCGTATTGATCGTTGGCGCGGTGCTGATCTCGGCTTTGCTTTGGGCGCGTCCTACGAATCCGTTTGTTCACGCTTTGATTTTTGTCACCCTGGGGACTGGCGTTCTTGGATTCGTCGATGACTTCCTCAAGGTGAGTAAAAAGAACTCCGTCGGGGTTCGGGGAAAGGTGAAGCTGATCGTTCAGTGCGCAGTTTCGTTTATCGCGGTTGGCTATCTTTACGCACACCCTGACACTGCCGATTACATTGCGCGGCTTTATCTGCCTTCCCTCAAAGATCCCGTCATTGAGGATATGGGGATCTTTACCTTCGTGCTACTTCCCATCGTGATCGTCGGTTGTTCGAATGCGGTAAACCTGACCGATGGACTCGATGGGCTTGCCGCGGGATGCACGGTTACCACTGCGATGGCCTACGCCATTCTCAGCTATGTCGCGGGTCACCAGATCATCGGTGAGGACTATCTTGGGGTTCCTTTCAATCGCCACGCCGGCGAAGTTTCCATTTTCTGCACCGCTCTGGTGGGGGCCGGTCTCGGGTTTCTCTGGTTCAATTGCTATCCGGCCAAAGTCTTCATGGGGGATACGGGTTCACTCGCAATCGGAGGAATGCTGGGAACCATCGCTATCTGCTGCAAGCAGGAAGTGCTTCTCATCATTGTCGGCTTCGTCTTTGTGATGGAGGCCGCTTCCGTGATTCTCCAGGTGGCCAGCTTCAAGCTGACAGGGAAGCGCATTTTTAAGATGTCTCCGATTCACCATCACTTCGAGTTGATGGGCTGGGCGGAGAGTAAGGTGATTAACCGATTTTGGATCATTTCCATCATCTCGGCCATGGTCGGGCTGATGACACTGAAGCTTCGATAAATGGAACTTAAGGGCAAGAAAGTGGCTGTGTTAGGTGCAGGCGGTAGCGGGTTCGCTGCAGCTGCGCTCGCGATCAGTCATGGTGCCACGGTTGCCGCATACGACAGCGGTGATGTGGCGAAGCTTGCCCTTGCAGTTGATCGTTTTGCCGAGATTGGTGTCGTCCTGACCTGTGGCGAAGAAGCGTTGTCCCCGGGACAAAAATTCGACGTGACCGTTGTTAGTCCGGGAATTGATGAACGCTGGCCGATTGCTCAGGCGTTCATTGAGGTATCCGATGAGTTTATTGGTGAGATTGAGTTGGCCTATCGCCTGAGCGACATCCCGGTTATTGCGATTACAGGAACTAACGGGAAAACAACAACGACCAGCCTGATCACGGACATGATCAACGGTGGGGGGAAACGCGCGGTTGCAGCGGGCAACATCGGTCGTCCTTACAGTGATGTTGTCCTCTCCGGTGAGTCGTCTGACTGGATTGTTCTCGAGGTGAGCTCGTTTCAATTAGAAACGATCTGCAGCTTCAGTCCTGAGGTTGCAGTTTGGATGAATTTTGCGCCCGATCATCTTGATCGCTATGACAGCCTGGAGGACTACCGCCAGGCAAAGTTGCGAATTTTTGAGAACGGTGGAGAGGGAAGGCTCGCGATCTGCAAGCTTGAGGACAGCGTGGGGGGCGACTGGCAGCGTGAGACTTTTTCCTCCTTTTCCGAAGGGGGCGACTTTCGATACGAGGGCGGCATGATTCATCATGATGGGACCGACCGACGCTTTGATTTTTCGAAGGCTGATCTCCAGGGGAAACATAACGCTGAGAATGTGATGGCTGCCCTGGCTGTCGCCGATCACATTGGTCTTGAGTGGAGTTCGATTGAGGAGGCTGTCTTGAGCTTCAAGGCTCCAGCTCACCGTTGCGAGAAGGTGGGGGAATTTGATGGGGTGCTCTATCTGAATGATTCCAAGTCCACCAACCTTCACTCTCTCGAAAGTGCTTTGGCGGGACAGGAGAATCCGATCGTCCTGATAGCTGGCGGGAAGCAGAAGGGGCTCAATTTTGGACAACTGACCGAGCTGGTTCGTGAAAAGGTAAAGTCGGTCATCTCCATTGGAGAGATTGCTGACGACATTGCAAAACTTTGGAGCCCGGTCGTTGAGTGCCGGGTGGCAAGTGACCTGAGCGAAGCGGCCCGACTCGCAGCTGATGAGGCCGAACGTGGTGACATTGTTCTCTTTTCTCCGGGGACATCGAGTTTCGACATGTTTTCCGGGTATGAAGCCAGGGGTGAGGCATTCAAGGGCGCGGTGAATCATCTGCACGATGCCTGACATATTATTAATAACCAACGACAACAATGAGCAACAAAAGAAGAAACCGCAGAACAGCGAAGGGAGCCCGCCACAGCGCCCTTGGTCGTGCCCGGGCGCAAACCAAGCTCTCGGCAAATGTAACTGAAGAACAGGACTGGTACCTGGACACGCCTGACGTGCGCCTGACCCGGATCTTCAGTATTGTGCTAATCCTTCATGCGATCGCAATTGGTGGCATGATGGCTTTCAAGATGGTCGACAAGGCGTCCGCTGAAACCGGCATCACAATCAGTTCTGCCCGCGAGACTTTTGAAGAGGCGGTGCAGGAGCAGCGTGCTCTGGCCGCTTCGGTTCCAAGCGACAGCCAGACTCGTGTTGAGGACGTGGCTCGTGTCGCGCCGCCGGCTCCTCTTCGTCAGGACCCTAACAATGATCGCCAGTATAAGGTTCAGGCAGGAGATACTCTTCCTGAAATTGCGAAGTCCCTCAAGGTCAGTGCTGATGCTCTTCGTAGGGAGAATTCCATCATTTCTGACAATGAGCTCTATCCCGGCCGTTGGCTGAACATTCCGCAGAAGGAGGCGGTGGCGATTGCGACTCCGGTTGAAGCACCGGCTCAGCCTCAGGTTGCCCGCCCGGCTGCTCCGGCTCGTCCGACCACATACACCGTGAAGTCAGGTGATACGGCTTGGGCTATTTCCCGCCAGCTCGGCGTGTCTTTCAACGAACTCATGCAGTTGAACGGTATCGACAGCCCGGAGACTCTCCAGATCGATCAGGTGCTTCGCGTTCCCGGAGGCAACTAAGCCTGCCTTCCAGTATTGGATTTCCGCTCCTACTCAACAATTTCCGTTCCCATGCACCGCAAGAGTCTAGTTCTTCTGCTTTCCTCTGTTTCCTTTCTGGTGATCGTCGGCCTCGTTATGCTGATCAGTACCTGTGTCTTCAGTGCCGATGCGGACGCGGCAGACGGCTATCGCGAGGCAAAGAAGCAGGGTTTCTGGCTGTTCCTCGGGATTGGGCTGTGTGTGTGGGCTGCCCTGACGGATTACCGTTTCTGGAAGAAGCGGAACTGGATGCTTTACGGGGGAGTCGTCTTTCTCCTTGCTCTCTGTTTCGTCCCCGGAGTGGGACGTGAAATTAACGGGGAATCCCGTTGGATCGAAGTCGGAGCTCTGCGCCTCCAGCCTTCTGAGTTCGCCAAGATTTCGGTGATTGTTTTCCTGGCCTACTGGTTTTCCCGCCATCCGGATGGTGGGAATCATTTCATCCGTGGTTTCGGTGCGCCCCTGGCGGTCGTGGCTCTTCCTCTATTCCTGATTCTATTCGAAGTCGATATCGGCACTACTGCCGTGCTTTCTGCGACAACGTTGCTCATTCTTTACGTCGCAGGTTCGAACTGGAAATACCTGACTGGTCTCTGTCTTACAGGTGTGGTCGCCTTTATCGGAATGATGAGCTATGCCCCGAACCGGGTTCAGCGAATCATGGCATTTCTCGATCTGGAAAAGCACCAGGACGGTGCCGGTTACCAGCAGTGGTTGTCGCTGATGGCGATCGGCTCTGGTGGCATGACGGGACGAGGCGTTGGTGAAGGCCGGCTCAAGATGATGTACATGCCGTTTGCTCATACTGACTTTATCTTCCCGATGATCGGGGAAGAGATGGGGCTGGTTTGCACCATTCTTGTGGTATTGGCTTTCGTCTTTCTTGTTTTTTCCGGATTCATTATTGGAGCTCATGCGCCCGACCGTTTCGGAACCCTTCTTGCGATCGGGTTGGTGGGCTACATTGGATTCCAGGCATTCCTGAACATCGGAGTGACAACGGCAATGCTCCCAAACACGGGCCTTACATTGCCTTTTGTCAGCTACGGTGGTTCCTCACTGCTGATTGGTTTTGTCGCCGTCGGCATCCTTATCAATATCTATCGCCAGGGAGTGGTGGAAAAAGGCGAGGACGAAGACTGGGTGATTCGTCGCAACCGGATCACACCGCGCGCCTAGAATTCAGTTGGATTCCACTTCAGCGAAGTGGACGGTCCTCGCTTTTTGGCAAGTGCGCCAAGACTGAGGGCGAGGTTGGCTTTGTTTCTTTAACTACAGCTGCAGTGTTGGCGTGGCGAAGAGCCCAGAAAGGCTGGAACGTGTCCTGAAACGTTTCTCCCGGTTGGTCCCGAAGGGGAACTGCAGAGAGGGAAGAGGAGTGGACGGACAGGGACTCGAACCCTGGACCAATTGGTTAAAAGCCAACTGCTCTACCAACTGAGCTATCCGTCCACAAGGGAAGTCACCGGTGGTCAGCCGGGACGGGCGCGCAATGTAATGCGCAAGTCTGATCAC
>JABSSQ010000417.1 GCA_013213905.1 Verrucomicrobiales bacterium
AGAATGGGTGCCCGGGTTTGCTGGGCTTCTTCGACGATGGCACGCGCGTGTCCGATCACGGTCTCATCTCCAGTTCCAGTGACCTCGATCTCGATTCCCCCGGAGAGATTGCCTGTTCCTGCATAGACGGGATCCCCGGGGGCAACTTCGACAGGAAGAGACTCGCCCGTGATCGCGGATTGATCGATGGCCGACTGGCCTGTTCTGACCTCACCATCCGCCGGGATGCGATCCCCGGGGCGGAGGCGGACGCGGTCACCCACCAACAGTTCGTCGGCAGCCACGAGTTCTTCAACCCCGTCACGCAGCCTGCGGGCTGTCATTTTTCCCAGCTGGACGAGCCCCTCAACCGCTCGCTGCGTTCCAAGAATGGTGCGATCTTCAAGGATTTGACCAATCACGAGAATCAGAGCGACGATAGACGCGAGAAGGAACTGCCCGTCGGCCAGGCAGGCGAGGATTGCCAGGGCGATGAATTGTTCGAGCATCGCTTCGGCACATGGGCCGTCTCCGGAGAACAGATCGCTGACGACCCGCACAAAAACCGGAGCAGAGGCGAGAAGCGCGCCGACGAATGCGAAGAGGGATGCAACTTCAGGCTGCTCGGGGCGCAGCAGACGAATGGCGACTGCCACGAGAACAATGGTCAGCGAGATAAGGAGGAGCAGAAGTTTTCGGCGAAGATCCAACTCTCCCGTGATTTCGTTGTCGACGGCGGGGGTGCTGGCGAGGGAAAGGTCGGAGTCCGCTTTCATTCTTCGAAGTCTTGATCGCTTCTCACCGAGCTTTCAGGGTTCGTCATTGGAGAGATTTCGGGGAGAGAGCCGATCGAAAAAGGAGCGCCTGTTCCGGGCAGAAAGAGCTGCACAGGATTCTCTCCCGTCGGGAGTACCGTGATCGCTTTCAGATCCGGCCAAATTTCGTTCCGGGTCTGAGATAAACGACGGAGTCGGTAACCCGGGAGATCTTTTTCGACAGCGGCAAGGACCTTTTGGAAGGACAACGCTTCTGCTGTCGCACGGACGATGTATGACTGAGCGGTGGCATCTGCTTCGGCGCGAACCCGGTGCGCGCGGGCTTCGGCTGAGGGGAGCAAACTGGCCTTTTCATCCAGTGACTCATTGACGAGGGTTTGAGCGTCAATCTGCGCGTCGATCACTTCCTGAAAAGCAGTCAGGACTTTCGCAGGAGGAGTCAGTTCTCGAATCTCGAATGCTTCGAAGGTGATGCCAAGGGAGACCGTGTCTGCGAGCGACTGTGCCACCGAGCGAGTTCGGGAGGCGAGTTCCTGGCGCCTCTCAACGAGAGCTCCGTCGACTGACTCGTCGGCAAGACATCGGGTGATGGCTCGATAAGTGATCTCCCGGATCGCTGAATCTGGATCGGCCAGGCCGAGCGCGTATGCTTTTGGATCGATCACCCGGTAGCGAACGATGAAACTTCCGCGCAGAATATTTCGGTCGCCGGTGAGGCTGTAGCCGTCTCTGACGGGATGAATCGCACCGGGTGTGAGGACCGCCGGAAACAGAGCAGCGGCGGCATCTTGAGCGGAGTCGAAATCAACAGCAACCTCGGGTTGCGGCTCATCGGGCTTCCATTCATCGAGCTCGAGTTCGACGACCCGTTTTCCGGGGACGAGAACGACGCGGTCAAAGGGGCGCGGCCACGCCAGAAGAAGCCCGGGTGGCTCCACCCGCGGCAGCACTTTCCCAAATCGCAGGATCAGGGCGGAGTCTCCGGCTCCAACAAAGGTGATTCCTGAGCAGAGATAGAGAATGGCGAGGAAGATTAGCCCGAACCGAAGAAGTCGGAGGATCGAATTGAGCGCGGCTGCGACCGGTGGCGACTCTTCGTTCGACCGGGCGGATTGCCCATCTGTCTTGGGAGAAGGGGTCATCGCGAGCGAGGTGAAGTCGGGCCCGCCGGTGTGGTTGTCTCGTGCCCTTTATCCGGTGTGAGTAGATGGAAGGGGGACTCGGCCCCGTCGATCAGAAGTGAGGTCTGTCCGTCAGCAACTGCCTTCAGAGCATCGATTTGAAGAAGGAATCGGTAGAAATCGGCGTTGGCGGAATGGGCTTCGGCGTAGATGCGTGCCGCCTCTGCTTCGGCCTGGCCGCGCTTGCCTTCGGCGTAGGCTTCAGCGCTGGCCACCAGTAGCGCGGCTTCGGATTCCGCCTCGACCCGAATTTCGTCGGCGCGCTGCCGCCCTTCCGCCTCGAACTTTGAAGCAAACTGGGCGCGCTCTGCCCGCATTCTTTCAAAGACGGCAGGCGTATTCGACTCCGGGAAAGTGATACGACGAATTCCGATTTCTCTCAGTTCGACTCCGAACTGTTCCCTCACTGGGCCGGCAACTTTTTCGAGAATATCGGCTTCGATTCCTGCGAGGTCGACCTTACCGGGCTCCATCGAAACCAGCTCGGCGAAGTCGCGTTGACCAAGGACGGTGTTCTTGGCGCTCGTGATCATGTTCTCCAATACTCGTTGAGCCGCTTCAACAGTGGTTAGGCTCTCAAGAAACTTCCTCGGATTCTCGATCCGCCACGCGATGTAGAGCGGAACGATCACGTTTCGCTTGTCTTTTGTTAGGGTTTCAGTGAGGCGAACTTCGCGAAAGGCGAGGCGTGTGTCGAAGATCTGGACAGCCTCGACAGGCCAGGGGTATTTGAAGTAGAGGCCGGGAGCATCCAGTTCGCGTACCGGTTTCCCAAACTGTGTCAGGACAGCTTTTTCACTTTCAGAGACCTGAAAGGTAGACGAGTAGAACGCGAGCAGGATCACGAGTCCCAGGCCGACAAGTAATCGGGTGAAAAGTATTTTCATGGTGTCTGCGTCGAACCGTTTCGGTGGTCGATCATGATTGAGGTCTTACCGCCGGGCGGCAGGATGATTTTCTCCTGGCCTGACAGAGTGCTGGCAAGAGCTTCGTAGTAGAGGCGATCACGGAACAGGCCGTCATCTGCTCGATCGGCCTCGGCAAGTGCTCTGAAAGAGGTGGCTTCTCCTTCAGCGAAGAGGGTTGTCAGGTTAGCGTCGCGATCCGCCATAACCTGGAAGCGATGAGATGACTCCCTTGCAAGCCCCAGTCGCGAAACAGCCGTGGCGCGAGCGTTTTCGATGAAGATCAATCGCTGTTCTTCGGCTGATGCTACCATTTGGTAAGCATCGCTGACTTGAACGGGGGGATGCATGTCCTTCAGGCCAACAAACAGGATTTCAAGACCGAGTCCTAACTCAGCCACCCGGCCGCGTAGTGAAACTCTCACTTCCTCGGCGATGGCTTCACGTTGCGGACCAATGAGGTCGAAAAGGCTTCGTCCCGATATGACGCGCAGCAATTCTTTCTCGGCGAGTGATCGCAAAGCCTTGTCGGTGTCGCGAGCGTTGAGGAGAAAGTTTCTAGGTTCAGCGATTCGGTATAGCACTGGCATGTTTACGGTGAGAACTTCATCCCCCTCGCCGACGAGAAAATTCTCTTCCCCTTCAAAATGTCTCTCATTCCAGAGCACGGGACCGAGGAGATCGTTTTCAAAGCCCACCGCGACTTCACGCACCTTCCCGGTATTTACCACGAGGATGTTTCCGAGTGGTCGTGGCAAGCTCAGGTGAAGGCCGGGACCAAGTTCTGAGGTGGAAAAGACGCCAAGGTGTTGGCGTATCCCCGTGCTGCCAAGCGGCACGATGGTGAGGGCAGTGCTGAGCCACAGCAGCGAAATGCCGAGTGTGAAGGCAGGGAGGAGACGTCCGCTGACAAAACGAAGTCCAGCGACATTCTCGAGCCTGGTTCCGGTGAGTTCCTCGAAGCGGCTGAGGAAACGTTTCCATCCTTCCCCGTCGACCATTTCAAGAACAAAACCCGTGCCTGGAACAGCAGAAGGATCCCGTTGTGAAGCAGGAGCAAGGTTCCGTGAGACCTGCTTGAAGACACTGTCGCAAACAAGCACTACGGTGAGCGCAGCGATGAAATAGGTGGCAAAAATCGAAGTCCGTCCGTTATCATAGGGTGAGAGGAAAAGAGCCGCTGCGGTGATGGAGGAAACGGGTATAGCGAGGGTGATGAGGTTTAGAGATGTCGCAATGCCAGGGTGAGTCTCAACCGATGTGAGTGCGCGGATTAACTTTTGCACGACAAAAGCGAGCACTGCGGCTACCAGCCAGCCAATCGCTAAGCGGGATGGTTCCCAAAACGGAGCCTCCCTCGCTTCCGTATTTGGAAAAGATGAAAGTAGCAAGGCTGTGAATGCCAACAAGATCGCAAAGGCGATCCATTGGCCTTTGTTACCGAGAATTGGTTCCTCGACTGTTTTGACGGTTTTGGGGGATCCGTCGCTGCCTTCGCTGACCCATTCAACCTGCCGGCAAGCCTTGCCGGCGAATTGAAGCCAAGTGACTCCGAGGCACCATGAGCAGAAAAGGGTGAGAGCGAGTCCTGGAAGACCACCTAGAATCCATGCATGAGCGAACGACCAGACGCACAAAGCCGAGGCCGTGATCGCTAAAGCAAGGCGAAACCGATTTGGATTTTTAGGGGGAGCGGCGGACATCACAGCATTTGATTCAGGGCTGGGAGGCTGGTGAGTTTGTCACAGTGTTCCTGTGTCGGTTGCCGAAGAGGAATGGGTTAGGCGAGACAAGCTGGCCTGGATTGCTTCACGGGGGAGGTGCGGGCCAATGGCAAGGAACAAGGAGGCCACGTGTGGCGTGGCTGTGTAGCTGCGAAGAGTGATTCGGCGATCTGCGCCAAGATAGTCAAACACGGTGTATTCGTCCTGCTGGCCGGCAAGGCGGACCAGACCTTTCGCCCGGATGACCTCGGGAGGGAGCGCTTGGAGAAAGGCTTCAAGCTCCGAACGGTCCCAGCCATCTGGAAGTGGAAGCTCCATCGAAGCAAAGTGGTGGGTGACGAGGTGTTGATCGTGGGCGTGGTTATGGTCATGGCCATGATCATGAACGGAGTTGTCCAGGCTGCGTAGCACGCGCGGGGGGAGTTTGGAGGCATCGGCAGCGAGCTGGATCACTTCAGACGCGAAGGTTTCCAGAGAAACCCAGGTTGCAGCGGGATTCAGTTCGCTGACGGCAGTCATGACCTGATCATCCCTCGCGGCGTCGTGATTGTTTGTGTGGCTCAAGTAGAGATGGGTAGCGGTCTTCAGTTGAAGGGCTTCGAGTTCATTGTATTCCTCGCGGCGCTGCCATCTTTGGGCGTCCACTACGGCAAGTTGCCAGGGCAGGGCATAGCGGACCGCCCGTAGGTCACAGCTCAGTAGGTCAATTAGTTGAGCCGCGTCGGCCGTGCCGTTGGCCTCCATTAGCATGACTGACTTGGGGTTAAGCTGAGCGGCCGCCAGGGCGTCGAACATCTCATCCCGTGAACCACAGCAAACGCAGTTGCCAGAGATCGGAACGACACTTTCTACGCGGTCTCGCAGGGTGAAGGCATCAACCCTGGCGTTTTGGTAATCATTGAGGATTACCTGTGGCTCCAGGCCTGCGGTGTTCAGCTGAGGCAGCAGACCGCGTAAAAACGTGGTTTTGCCGGCGCCGAGGAAACCAATGAAGACAATGAGTGGAGTCATGGCTCCGAGGCGAAAGTGCCACTATTTCAGCGGCTTGATGTCGTCTGGATGACGTGAGGCGGCTCGATCAACCGGAAGCTCGTCGGCAGTGACGGGAGGAAACGTTACTTCACCTGTGGCGGCCCACTCGGTACCGCGAATGAGCGTCTCCTGGAATGCCACTCCGCGCATCGATTCGGCGTCGTGACCCATGACGGTGTGGAAGACTCTTCCTTTACCGTAACTGATCGTCATCAAGACGGGTTCATGGCGCTCTGAGCCGCCGGTGGCCAGGGCGGTGGCAAGGATTTCCATGTTTTCTGCCGGGCCGCGCAGCCGATCGTAGAGTTCCTCTTTTGCCTGGAGAAATTCGGTGGGCAATCCCTTGGTGATGGGGTGTTCAGTGTCGCGAATGACGACCTTGTATTCCCATGGTTTTCCGTGAGCACCGCCCTTGCCGGGCGAGTCGTCCCGGATGAATTCCCCATCTTTCCAATAGACGTAGGGGCCGTCTTTTTCGTTTCGTCCACCCCAGCCTCCCAGGCCAATCATCTGGTTGTATTCTTTCCACGCCGGAAAGGAGTTGTCTGCCGCGTGGACCACCGCCAGGTTTCCGCCTTCTTTGATGTATTTTTCAAAGCTCGCCCTGGTCTGTTCCGGCCACGGTGCGCCATTGTAATTGGTGAGGACAACATCGAATTTTTCCCAATCCGGACTGAAGTTGGCAACTGCCTCTTTTGGAACGGTGGCTCGCTCGATCTGGAAGCGTTTTGTCGCTTCGAGGATGTTGATCATGGTGGGTGAACAGGCCTTCCAGTCGTGATTGTTCTGTCCGTCAACGAGCAGCACGCTGATCTTTCCTGCCTCCGTTGAACTATCCTCCGCCAACAGAGGGGAGATAGCGGTTAGGTTGAAAAGCAATGCCAGGGCAAGTGTCAGCTGAGTGATCTGCCGGACCCGTGGGGAATGGTTGAGGGATGAACTTGTCATTTTTCTTTGGAGGGATCGGCCGGGGGATGTTCAAGCGGTGGCTTCGGTTTCGATGCGAATGGGCTCAATATCCCATTTCGGATTCTGACCGAGAAAGCGGCACGGATTGTTGTGAAAAACTTCGATGGCTTCCTGGGTGGTGTGGCCGCGCAGGCGGTATTCAAGGATGCATTCTTGAAGTGTAAAAGGGTCGCTGGGGCCCCAGTCGGCAGACGAATTTACGAGGAGCCTTTCGGTTCCGTATTTCTCGAGGATATCGATAGCTCGACGGGGACTGCACTTGGTCACGGGATAGAGGGTCATTCCCGCCCAGTACCCAGCATCGAGGACGGATTTCACGGTTTGTTCTTCCACGTGGTCGATCCAGATGCGGTTTCGGTCGACGTCGAGGCCTTCAAGTACTTCGAGGACAGTCTTGGTGCCGTGAGCCTTGTCGGACAAATGGGGGGTGTGAATGAGAACCAACTGGTCGTGTTTCATAGCCAGTTCAACGTGCGCCTGAAGCGCGTCGATCTCATTCTTAGTGGACTTGTGAAGACCGGTTTCCCCGACACCGAGACAAGTCGGCTTCTCGAGGAATTCCGGCATCGCGCTCAACACGTCTTTTGTCAGCTCCGGGTCCTCGGCTTCTTTGGGATTAAGAGCCACCCAACAGTAGTGGCGGATGCCATACTGAGCAGCGCGAGTGGGTTCAAACTCGGAAATCTGAACGAAGTAGTCGATGAATGTCTCGGGATAGCGGCGGTCGTAGCCAGCCCAGAAAGCTGGCTCGCAAACAGCGGTGACGCCGGACATGGCCATGCGCTCATAGTCCTGGGTGGTCCGGGCAATGGCATGGTAGTGGGGTTGGATGATCTGCATGGGAAGGGGACGGGGCTCAGATTTCTGAGAAAAGCTCCAGCAAGGCTTTAGTTCGCTCTCCGGAAGGGGCCTCGGTGTCTGCAAGGTGGGCGAGCGCGCGGTGCAAGATTTCGAGTTTGGCTTCGTCTCCCTCGGGAGAGCCTTCCCGCTCGACGGCGACGTCATAGCGATCGAGAAGGGCGGCGATTTCGAGGAGGTCGCGACGGGCTTCGAGAAAGTAGGTGTCGAGGACTTGTTGGGATGAGAGCATGGGTTCGGGAGACGTTATCAACACTGCGAACGCCATGGGTTTGCGGCAGCGCTTGAGGGTTCTGAAGTGAGAATGAATTCTCAATCACGGGGGAATTGTCGTCAATCGCTAATTGAGAATTGATTCTCAATCGGAATCTGCGAGGATTTGAATCGTGCATTTAAAGACCCAGCAACAGTCATCAATCCTCCGGGTGCTAGCTCATCTTGGTAGGCCTGTAACGCCACAGGAATTGCTGGAGGCGGCCTCGGCAGATTCTCCCGGGCTCGGGCAGGCCACAGTCTATCGCGCCCTGAAGAGATTGGTTGAGACTGGCGAAGTTCGAAAGATTGAGGTGGCAGGCGTGTCGCCGCATTATGAAATGGAGCGCGGGAATCATCACCACTTCTTTGTTTGTGAAAGCTGCCAGAAAATGTTCGAGCTTGATGGTTGTCCCGGGGGATTCCGCAAGCTTCTTCCGCCGGGCTTCACGATGAGTTCGCACGAAGTGATCATTTACGGAACGTGCCAAAGCTGTGCCGCGTAGTGTGGAGCTTCTTGTGCTAGATATGACCCTGACATTGCCACGGTGGTTTGATCTCCACGTCCACCTTCGCCAAGGGGAGGCTTTGCCCGCATATGTTTCCGCACATTTGGAAATGGCGTGTGCCGGGGTATTGGCGATGCCAAATACGAAGCCGCCTGTCACCAGGGTTTCCGGTCCGAACTCGGACGTCGCCTGGACGATTGAGAATTACCTTGAGGATCTAAAAGCGGCGGGGGGAAGTGCGTTCGATGACATGATTGTTCCGCTTTACCTCACTCCTGAAACCACCCCGCGTATGATCGAGGAAGGGGCAGCATCCGGCCTGCTGCGCACCTGCAAGTTTTACCCGCCTTACGGAACGACGAATTCAGAATTTGGAGCGCCGATGGACTCATTCCTGGGCGGTGATGTGTTCCGGGCGATGGAGCAATGCGATATTGTTCTTAATATTCACGGTGAGAAGCATGCCCTTGCGGGTCCCGCTTACATCGACCAGCACCGCAACGCGGAATCCATGTTTTATCGCGAGACGATGCCCCGGCTGCTCGAGGCGCATCCTGGACTGAGGATCGTATGTGAGCATCTCACCACGAAGGATGCGGTGGAGTTTGTGCAGGAGGCGCCGGATGGTGTTGCTGGAACAATCACGCCGCAGCATTTGCTCTACACGATGGGCGATTTGATCCAGGGGCTGAAATACCACCTCTACTGCCTTCCTGTTGTGAAGTTTGAAGCAGATCGGGATTCCCTTCGGGCCGCGATTGTGGATACGGACCAGCGCAAGTTCTTCGCGGGGACAGACAGCGCTCCTCACACGACGAAAGCAACCGAGGTTGGCTGCGCTGCCGGGTGTTTTACGGGAGGATGTGCTCCCCAACTCTACGTGATGGCGTTTGAAGAAGCGGGCGCCGATTTTGCGAATGAGAAAAGCGTCCGAGCGTTCAGGTCGTTTCTATGCGAGAACGGACCGCGCTACTACGGGATCCCGTTGTCGGTGGAGCAATTTACGCTAACGAAATCTCCGAGTGCTGTTTCTATGCTGCAGACTCCGGACGGTCCAGTCACGCCTCTGCCGATAGGGCTGAATCTTGAACTGACGTGGACCCTGGATGGTTGAACCCGCGCGCAAGGCGATGGCGCGACCCGCCTGAACTTTGGAATTGAAGAGAATACGAAATATATCAAGAGACCTAAACTAACAATGATTCAAAATATGCTCTCTGAAACCTGCGGGCTTCCCGCGGCTATTGCCCTTCTGTCAGCTGTCAGTCTGACTGCATTTGCTGAGGAAAAGCCTCAGCTCATTACTTGGGAAACGAAACAACTATCCGCTGACTTTTACGGCGAAGGGGCTTTTCACGGCGACTTTAACCGGGATGGTGTGGTCGATGTGGTATCAGGTCCATATTGGTATGAAGGGCCGGAGTTTTCTGTGAAGCACGAATACAGGCCTGCGAAGAAATACGACCCGCTCAAATACTCCGACAATTTCCTGACTTTTGTTCATGATTTTAACAAGGATGGTTGGGATGATATTCTTATCATTGGCTGGCCCGGCTACAAAGAGGAGCACGAGCACGTGTGGCATGAGAATCCGCAAGAAAATGCCGGGCCGTGGCCACGGCATGAGGTTTTCAAGGAAGTCGACAATGAATCACCTAACTTTGGAAATCTCGTTGGCGATAGGGAGCCGGAATTGATCTTTCATTTTGACGGTCATCTTGGCTGGGCCGCACCTGATCCGGGCGACCCCACCAAGCCATGGACCTTTCACAGGATCTCCGAAGATCTCGGGCTGACGCGTTATGCGCATGGGCTCGGATTCGGAGACGTCAATGGCGATGGGAAGGCTGATTTTATCCAGTCCAAGGGATGGTGGGAACAACCTGAGTCCATCGAGGGAGATCCTCTGTGGAAGCATCATACCTGGCCCTTCGAACTGGATGGTGCCCAAATGCTTGTTTACGATGTCGACGGAGACGGCGACAACGATATCATTACTGCAATCGCCTCCCACGGTTGGGGGATTGCCTGGCTTGAGCACACGAGGACGGGAGACGGTGAGATTCAGTTTGAGATGCATCGATTTATCAATGAGAAACCCGAAGAGAACCGCTACGGGGTGAAGTTTTCTCAGCCCCATGCCTTCGATGTGGCGGACTTTAATGGTGACGGCCTCACCGATTTTGTTGTCGGTAAACGTTTCTGGGCGCATGGCCCCAATAAGGATCCGGAACCTAATGCCGCGGCGGTGACCTACTGGTTCGAACTCAGGCGAGGGGTCGAAGGCCTTCCCGGAGGGGTCGACTTTGTTCCCCATTTGATCCACGATGATTCCGGTGTGGGCACCCAGGTTGCTGCTGCTGACCTCAACGGTGACGGTTTGCCGGATGTCATCTCAGGAAACAAGAAGGGAACACACATTCACCTGCAGGAGCGAAAGGAAGTGACTAAAGAGGCGTGGGAAAAGGCCCAGCCGAAAGCGCTGAACGACTGAAGGTGGGAAATGAACCTCGGCTATTTGCAACGAACAGTTGCGCATTATAATTGACTACCTAAACTGACGCCCATGGCAGGAGAAATTACCGAAGAACAAGTCGCCGCAGCTCAAAAAATCTGGGGCGAAGGCATTGTCAAAATTGGGTCGCTGAAGGGTGATGCTGAGGCCGCCGAAGAAGCCGCCTGCGAGCATTTGGACACCCTCTATGCCTACGACCTGGGCAAGGTGCTCTTCAAGCCGACCAAGGCGGCAGAAGAACAGTTTCGGGATACGAAGAGCAAGGCCCTGTCCTACTTCGTGGGGGGAGAGATCGCTGAAGACAAGGGCTTTGCCCTTCAGCCATGGACGAAGGTGAGGTTTGAGAATCACGGTACCAACATTCAGGGCAGGACAGCCATCGCGATGGGAAATTACTTCTTCACCACAACGGACGGTGATGAGGTCAAAGTCGAGTATTCCTTTGGCTACTTCCTCAACGACGAGGGTGACCTGAAGATTTTCCTTCACCATTCTTCAGTCCCGTACACTGAGTAGGGATAGAAATCTCTTACCTCGGGCCCGTTTCAGCCTTGAGGTGTATCGCGAGGCTGCCCGGTGGTTCTCAGGTTAATTTATTAATGCAAGTATGTTGCATTAATGAGTTAACGTGGGACGATTCTACTGATGAGAGTAGGCCATGTGTATCTCCTCCGTCTTCTTTCAGCATCAGCTGTCGCATTGCTGCTCTCTTCGTGTGGCGAAGTCAGTGATCCTGTCGAAGGGGGCTTGAATGAAAAGAGTCCATCGGGAATGGAAGAGCGCGAAGTCGTTGCCGATCAAATAGACGGGGGAGGCGAAGTTTCGTGGCCGGAGTTAAACAGCCTCAAGGAAGTTGCCTACACTGCTGGAGTTCTCGCTGAGAACCGGGATCGAAAGGGATTGCTTCACCAGCGCACCAAGATACTCGAAGCAGGCTGGGCTGTGTCGCCCAGGACGATGCCGGAGAATGTTGCCGATCATGATCGGGTCCACCTCTTGCTTGGGGAGCTGACTAGCCTAGTGAATGGCCTGGCTCGAAGTGACATGCCAGATGAACGTCTTTTTGCTCTGGCCGGAGGAATCTATCCTGTTGTGGAGAAGTTGATCGATACTTCGAAAGCTTCTTCGGCGCCCTTTAATGAGTCACTCGAATAATTACAGCGCCACTTGTCTTCGGGCGAACTGAAAAGTCCTAATCTCGTGAATCGAATCTCTCCTAAGAATTCAGAATCTGAGCCGAGGGCAGTATTGCCAAATACATTCCGTTCTATCGCTTCGAGCAGTGGTAAAGTTTTTGTTGGGCCCTACTGGCACTGCGTGTTTCCTCTCCTGATTCTTGCGTCTTGTTTGTTCTCGACTTCATGTGACCGCAGCGTAAGTGAGGAGAAGGCTGTGTCGTGGCCGGAGCTTGTTCGTTTTGATGAGATCGCCTGCCGTATTGAGAGCTTGGTCAGGATTAGGGATTTTGATTCGGCGCGTGAGGTGCTGCCAGAATTGAGCGAAGCAGGAGAAGCACTGACACCAGATTCGGTTCCCGCTTACGTTCAGGACCCCGAGCAGGTCGAGATGTTCTTTGCTGATCTCATCAGCCTGGTTGAAGCACTGGATTCGGATGGTGGTGACGACGAAGTACTCCGCGTTGCAGTTCTAGGGATTCACCCGGTGGTTGATAAGTTAATTGGAGCAGCCGGTATGCCTCATGTCCATGGGCAAATCGGGCCGAACGGAGGTTTTCTCCATCCTGTCTTTGACGGGCAGGGGAATCAGATCGGATCTGCCGAAATCAAGCTTCACCACGATGTTGACGACCTTGAGAATTGGCTCGGGGAAAGCGGATATGGCAGCGAAGCCTGGCGTTTGCCGCCGGAGACTAGGCTGGAGCTTGATTACTCTGATATGCAACAAATCGTGGGACTAGCGGTAATGGATCGAGAGAAGAAGAGTGGCGAGTTTGTTGATTCCACCATTCAGGAGATGACAAATGCTTTTCTCATTTCGGCTGTTTTCAACTTCCCGGGTGAAAGAGGTGCGGGTGCTCCGCGGCCAGTGAAGCGGGAATTCGTAGCCAAGGCTGAACTCAGATTAGTGGAAGCGACTGCTGGGTCATTTGTCTTAAGCCCTCACTTTGAAGGCGGAGATGGTGAGTGAGGAGCCAGTAGTATTGGCAGTGTGATGGAAAATGAGTCGTAGAATTTAACAAGAGTTGCTCGCGTATGATCAAACTTCGTGATGTTTCACTTCGTCTTGGCAGCGGAGATCCGGGGACAGTGGTCCAGTTTGACCTTCCTGCCTTTGAAGTCACTGCTGGCGAAAGTGTTGCATTGACCGGACCTAGCGGATGCGGGAAGAGCACTCTTCTTAATCTTGTATCCGGGCTCCGCCGGGCGGATAGAGGGGAACTCTGTGTCGCTCGAAACGACCTCACCAAACTTAGCCCTGCCCAACTCGACCGGCATCGAGGTGCTCATTGCGGGATGATCTTCCAGACGTTTCATCTTCTGGCACCGTTTACTGCGATTGAGAATGTCGCGATCGGCCTTCGTTTCGGTGGGCGAAAGCGGTTCAGGGCGAAGGGACGAGCAACCGAGGTTCTTTGTCGAGTCGGATTGGAACACCGCCTCCACGCGCGACCTGACGAACTTTCTGTGGGCGAAAGGCAGCGTGTCGCGATTGCTCGGGCGATTGCCGGGGGCGCTTCCATTCTTTTGGCTGACGAACCTACAGGCGCATTGGATCCTGAAACCGGCAGGGCGGTGTTCAACTTATTGCGGGAAATCGCGTCCGAGGAAGGCCGCACCATGCTTATGGTTACCCATGACCCTGTCCTCGCTTCCGAATTGCCGCGAACCTTTGACTGTTCCGGCCTTGTAAGTTCGGCGCCTGCCAATTTAGAGGAGGAGGTAGCCGTCGTATGAATTCTTTTTCGATGGCGTGGCGGTATTTAAGATTTCGCTGGCTGGTCACGTCCTTAACAACAGCAGGCATTGCGCTGGGTGTTGCGTTAGTTTGTACGGTGCTAGCTCTGCGCCATGAGTCCGAAAGAGCACTTTCCAAAGAAGCGGGGCTTTTTGATCTTGTCGTTGGAGCAAAAGGAAGCCCGCTCCAACTCGTTCTCTCCAGTGTGTATCACCTCGACTCTCCACCTGGGAACTTGCCTTACTTCGACTACGAGCGATTACGCGTGGATCCCCGTGTGCAATGGGCGGCACCCATTGGTCTCGGGGATAACTATGCCGGATACCGGATTGTAGGAACGGAGCCGCACTTTTTTGAAATGCCGGGTCGAAATGGCAATCGGTTCTTTTCCCTTGAGCAGGGCCATTGGTTTGAAGATCCTTTTGAAGTGGTGCTTGGCAGTCAAGTAGCTGC
>JABSSQ010000418.1 GCA_013213905.1 Verrucomicrobiales bacterium
ATTCAGCGTAGAATTCCGGAATAGCAGCGGCGGTGTGGAAGCGGCGGATCGTGTCTTCTACTCGTTCGGTGGCCTGCGTTCGAATCGTTTCATCGTTGATGGTGTTCAGGGAATCCAGGGCCATGACCAACCAGTCACGATCCGAGCCATGATGATCGACCACGCTCCAAATGAATTGACTCACCAGCTCGTCCACGGCGGAGGAATCGCCGGTCCTCGAAAGTTTGTCGATGATCCGCGAACCGGTTGGACCGTTGATCAGATCGATGCCTGCATCAGGATCGCTACGAGCCACCTCTCTGAGGATGTCGTTAACGAGTGGTGTGGCATTGTCGGTCGAGCGGCTTTTGATGGCCCACTCAAGGGCTTCGGCGGGTTGAGCCCTTGCGTAGCGCTTAGCAAAGGGTCGCAGGACACTCTGGTAATCAAGAGCGCGTTCATGTTGCCAGAGAATCCCTCCGGCAGCCCGGAAGTGCTCTCCGCTTGCTAGAGCCCCCAGCCGCTCGATGCAGGCCTGCCCCCGGGGATCCATCTCACCGCTTTCGTTGGACCAGCCCGGCGACTTTTGGCGAATCCAATCCATGTAGTTCGCCGGGTAGATGCGCCAGATAGCATCAGCGAAGTAGCTCATTCTTCGGCAAATGGTTTCCATGGTTTGGTTATCCACCTCTTCCGGAACCTGCCAGAGGAAAGCCATCGCCGACTCGACATCGTCCCGGATCCAGCCCTCGATCACGCGTTGATCGTGCGCTGGAGGGATCACTTTTTCATCCCCGAGCTTCTGGACGTAGGCGAGGGCATTCTCGCCATCCATACTGCCCCATTCTGTCAGGAAAATTTGGAATCCCATCATCCGGTATCCCCGGTCAGGATCCAGGCCGATGGAATGCCTCTGTTCCTGCAGCTTCTCCGAGAACCAGCCCCCAACGACCAAGGGATCCTCCCAGATCTGTTCGCGAAACCAGAGGGCGAGTTCGGCAGCCGCGGCGTCACGGTCATCGGCGGTGGACAATTTGTGGAGTTCGCTTTCGAGTTCCGCCCACACCCTGAGCGTTTCCGGCGTGTGGGTGAAGGCCTCGCCAGCGGCGCTCTGATTGGCCGCAGCGTTGTGATCCGGGACGTTGACCGTCGCAGATCCGGAGGCTTCCGTTGCGCCATTGATCGGCTGTCCTTCTTCCTCCCGCGTCATGAACGACAGCGAGAGGAAGAGTGCGATAACGACAGCCGTGACGCCGATCAAGACCGTAGGCCGGATGGCGGATGCTTTGTCTTGGGATGAGGTAGACATTCCAGGCGTGGGCCGGTTCTACTTCGCCGAAACAAGAACCGCGTCAATGAACACGTTGTCGTTCCTCACGTTGCCGAGACAACGAAATCGGAATTGAGTCTGACTCGTCAGCGTCACGCCATCAATGAAGACGGATTCCGAGACGATCAAATTATTCACCAGGCCTGTCCACGTTTGAACGGTGCTGAAATTGACGCCGCCGTCCGTGGAGATTTCCAGGGAGAATGAGTCATTCGATTCCATGGCGGACGGCCTATACTTGAAGCTCACGTAGGCTCTGCTGTCGAGTGACAGATCCAGGTCTCCGGTCGTCATGATGGCTGAAGCCGTGTCATCCCGGAGCTTGACGGAGCCTCCTCCTTGCGGGGCCGCTGAGTTCTTCTTGTGCAGGCAATCCGATCCGCCATCAATCCAGTTGCCCATGCCGCCTTCAAAATCGTCGTAGATCACCATCCGGTATCCCATTGGCTGAACCGGCACCGGCGTCCCCTGTTTGAACCAACTGTTCGCGTTGATTTGGCTATCACTCCCAACGGATATCTCCAGATAATCGCTGTCGGATTCCTGGATGGTCCGAGCTGTGTGCTCCTGCCCAGTGTGGGCCTCAAATCCTACCCGGAAATATCGAACCCGCGCATTGTCGGTGGTAAGTGAATCATCGGTTTGCCCCTTCACGGAGTGCAATCCGATGTATCCCTTCCCCTGTCCGCTGGAAGCGCTATTTACCCCCAGAAAGTCATTCACGGTGAAGTTACGTCCATAGGTCAGATGCGCCCCCCAGAGGCAGTTCCAGGAAGTGAAACGGTTGATGGTGGTAGGTCCATACTCGCTATCGTCCCTTAACGTGGGGAACATCTCCGCAGCGACCGTGGTGGCCACCATGTCGTCGTATCCGCTGTTGAACCACGCGTTCACATAGCGAGACTTCAGTCCCTGGTAACAGCCGTAGGCGGTGTTGTCATCGCAGATGAGAATGGGGATATCTTGAGACACGGCCATTGTTTCTCCGGTGAATTGACTTGGCTCGATCCATTCACGGGGAGTACCCGCGCTGGCGGGGACGCGACTCACGGGCAATCCGGTGATAAAATCTCCCTCCCGTTTTCCCGTGGTCCACCAGGACATGCCGGGGCCGTTGCCGCCGGCTGTGATATTGTCCGTCACGGTGATTTGCGGGCTCTGCAGCCAGAAGCCTTCCCCTAGGAAACCCATGTCGCCGAGTTGTGTCCGGGCAATGTTGGCTGTGTCCACGAGATAACTCCGGGTCGAGAGTAAGACCCGGCCGTCTCCGATACCGCCAATGGCGATGTTGTTCGTGAAGCTGCCGAGCTCGTCCCCCGCTTCCGCGCTGAAACCGGCACCGTAGAAATCGTAGACCGCGTTGTCATCAAAGATGACCGAGCTACTGTGATTGACGAAGCCCCAGCCGGGTGTGTTCCATGCGACACTTCGCGTGACGGTCTGGGTGGTGTCATAGCCGTTTCGATGAAAGTGCAGGGAGTAGCGCGCTTCCGGATTGGTCGCGCTGGTGATCTTCGTCTTGTCCGTTCGCCCGAGATCCTTGCATTGCAGACCGTCGATAAAGACATCGCTATCGGGGCCAAACATGATGTGCCCACGATCTTTGGAAAACTGCCCCACCCCGTCGGCGGATCGGATGACAATCGGCCGGGTCAGATTTGCCACCGCAATCTGAAACTCAGCTCCGGTCTCCGCTCGGATATGATCGTAGAGCAGTGGTTCATCGAGCGTCACCGTCGCTCCGCTAAGCGCCGTAATGACCCGGGGTTCGTTTTCCAATACCTTATTCCAACTATAGCTGGTCTGCGGAACGACGATCATGTCGCCGACCTGCCAGCCGGACGGGGCGGAGGCCATCGTCAGCTGGGTGGCACCTGCCAGCGCGTCGCCCTGGAGAAACCCTTTGGTGTCACGGGTATCCGAATACATCCGAACCTCTCCTTGGGAGATCACCCCACGTCCCATCTCTCCACCCGTCAAAGGAACAGTGGCGCTGGCAGCAATAATGATTTCAGCCAGCTTGTCATGGCCTATACCCGAGGATGGGGAGCCGATATGAAGGGCGCCCCTGGGTGAATTATCGACGAGCAAGGTATCGACCGTGAGTCGAGTGTTGCCATTTTGAATACTCAATGTTCCCTGCACGAGGATCCGATCCAGCACGGCCGTGTCCTGATGCGTTAATGTAACGGTGAATCCAGACGGAATGAGAACGTTGTCCCCAGTCTGCGGCGTCTGTCCGCCGGACCAGGTCGCGCCATCATCCCAGTCGCCATCAGCGACCGCCTCGATATCCCAGGTGACGCCCATGGCCAACATATCGACCATGTCCATCGCACGACTGGTCGAAGCCGTTATCAGGATCATGGCGAGTGCGATGAAGGAAAAGGCTGCGGAGCGGATTGCTGTGAGAGAGACTTGGGGGATGTTTGGGGGGATCATTGACCTTGTCATTTTCGGGGGTTCAGTGGAGCAGATTCTCTGCGACCAGAAGCACCGTGACGTATGAAAGGAGAATTCATCTATAGCCCAAGTGGAGAAATATCTTCCAACTTTGCTAGGCTGTAAGAGCGCCATCGCGACCCGGTCGACTGCTCACTACGGCCCACCGTTGACAGGGTCATTTTCTTCGTAGCCCTCCCTCCACTTCGTAGGGCTCATTCCCGTTTGATGAAGGAAACTACGACTGAAATCGTGTTGGTATTCAAAGCCGAGCTGCCGGGCAACCTCGCCGATGCTCAAGGACGAATCCTGAAGAAGAGACTTCGCCTGTCGTAATCGAGTCTCTTGCAGTTGTTCTCGAGGAGAGCAGCCAAAAGCCTGTTTGAAGGAATGGCGGAGCGAGTCGTAATTGGGGAATTCTCGGCTCAGCGTGGTGGCAAGGCATTGCAGGGGGCCTTCGAATTTAGAAATAGCCTGCCATAGCCCGAGCACCTCGGGACTGGGCATGAGGGAGGCGGACGCCGATTCATCCGGGCGAATGCGCCAGCGCTCGATCTCCAACACGAGAAGCTTCAGCAGGTCTGATTCTGCTTCCTGATGAAACTCATGGCGTTGCTCGTGTTCGCGGAATATTTGCCAGAACCGGGCGCGAAACATCAAACTCTGGGCCGGGGTGAGCTTCCAGATTCCGTTCGCTTTGCCGCGCTTGTTGAGAAAGGTAAAACGCTCTGCAAGGCAATTCTGCAAAGTAAATTGAAGCACCCAAAACCGGGGCGACTCGGTCGCGGAATTCCAGTAGCCATGAAACTCATTGGGAGCGAAATACAGAAGTGTGTCCTCGGAAAGATGCATCTCCGAGCGGGACTTTCTGATCGTGCAACTGTCCTCCGCCAGGAGGCACAGCTCATGGAAGGAATGCTGATGCCACTCACCCTCCCGCAACGGTTGGGTGTTGAGCGTTCGTATCGATATGACTCGGCTGGCATTGCTCTTCTTCATGCCAGACGATTCATATAGTGTGTGCAGCACGAGCGGGCGGAAGCCATATCTTGAATCAACTCGCGACCTTTCGTCTGGCATGCCTGACCTTAGAACGGACAGGTCAATGAACCCAGTTACCTGAGCTCCTCCTCCTTCACTTCCCCGCCGGTCTCCTTGGCGAACTCCAGGTAAAGATCCTTGGCAGTCAGCCACGCTTTTTTCTTTTCTTTGAGCGGATACCAAAACACCATTTTGCATCGCTTCCGACGAGCCAGGGACTGGACATCCTCCATGTAGGAGGCGTTGACTCCATCCGCGAAATCAGAAAACACAAAGATGTTTCGAGGAGGGTTTGGCTGATTGAGAAGAAGTTCGATCCCGGTTCCTAGACTCTGCCGGAATTCGGGATCGCCATTTTTCTCCTCGATGGATTCGCATCGCTCCAGGGAAAACAGCACCCTGTTGAACTCGTCAGCTTGCGCTTTGGAATACTTGTGGACCAAGTCCAGCACCAGCTTGTTTTCCTTGTAGGGAATCAGGGTTCGATTTTGATTTCTTTCCTTAAAACTGGCTCCGAATACACACACCACCTGCGCGTCTTTGAAGGTTCGCTTGATCTCTTTGACGACGACCGGCAAAGCGTCCCCCACCGAAGCGGTGATATCAAACACCACCGCCATATTGGTCGAGGTGCTGGTGCCCATAAACATCCCGCCACCATCACCGGCATCGCCCAACCCGTTGCCGACGCCAAAAGCGCCGCTTCCGAGATCTCCTTCGCCAGCCCCCAACGGGCCGGTACTGGTCCGGGTCACCTCAGGGGTCGTGAAGCGCGCTTCGGCGTTGGCCTTCATCATGATCGCCATCGGCGCGGCAGCGGCGGAGGCCGCGGAAGGCGCCTGCTTGATTTGCTTTTGCACCGTCTTCTTTTTCATCTCCTGCTGAGGAGTGGCGGCGGGCGGTGCGATCGCCGCAATGATCTCAGGTTCGTCCTTGGACGCCGCAAAGATCTTGAGCGTGGTGGCGATAATGATAAGGGCGACATGGACGCCCACGGCGATCATGATGGCCGTGGCCTTGCGGCTGTTCTTTGCCTTGGGCTCGTGGCGGGTTGCCTGCGTTTGCGATACTTGCGCTTGAAGAGGTGCTGTATATGTCTGGTCCACCGAGGCCGCAGGTTGTGTGGGTTGAACCGGAGCTTCACTGAAGTGTTGAGGCTCGACTTGCGGCTGGATTGTTTCCGGCGAGGCGGGGTGCTGAACAGGCGCCCAGGAGGCTGGTTCGGGTGCGGTTTCCACTGGAGCTTGAGTCGCCTGATGAGCGGCTGGAGGAGTCAACGCCTGCGTGTTTTCAACTTCATACCCCAGTCGGGCAAGCGCCCTTCGGATCTTCTTTCGGGCACCGATGGGAATGCCGATGGCATCCAATTCGGCGTCATTGAAGTCAGCGAGGATCTCGACTTCATCGATATGATTGGCAGCGAAAACCTCCGACAGCGAACTTAGACCTTCGCCTTCCAGCCATTCATTGAAATCCATCAGTAATCTTATTCCCCGAGTTTACCTGAAGATCAGTTTGCCTGCCTTAGCCCGATCTTGATCTCACCATCAATTCCCTCGGTGAAGTTTTTGATCTTTTGATGTTCTTCTGCGGACCTGAAACTGTCATGCGCTTGATAGAACACGATTTTGCTTTGAGTTCGATTCAGGAGCTTCTTGACCCTCTCCATCACTTCCGGGTTGATTCGGTCACGGAAATCCGCGAACACAAAGATCGTGGAAGGCCGATTTGCCGCCGGCTGCTCAAGGAGGCGTTCAATCGCCAGACCCATGTTTTGAAGGCCTTTCATCTGCGTCGTCTCTGACAATGAGAGGCAGTTTTCCAGAGAAAACAGAGCTTCGGTCATCACTTTATTTAGCCGTATAAAACTAGCATTACCGCCGGGGTCATTTTTGACTCTGGCCAACAGAACCTTGTTATCTTGATAGGGCATCAGATCGCTTTTCCCGTCCCCGGGGTCATCCTCAAATTGACAACCCATAACGCAAACGACCTGAGCGTCTGCAAACACGCGTTTGATTTCTTTAACAACGAGGGGCACCGCAGAATACATCGTTTTCGAGATGTCGAAGATCACGGCAGTCCTGCCTTTGGTTTTCGTCCCCATAAACATCGCCCCGCCACCAGCGCCCGCATCGCCCAAACCGTTGCCGACTCCAAAAGCGCCGCTCCCGAGATCCCCTTCGCCAGCCCCCAACGGACCGGTACTGGTACGAGTCACCTCAGGGGTCGTGAAACGCGCTTCGGCGTTGGCCTTCATCATGATCGCCATCGGTGCCGCAGCGGCGGAGGCCGAAGAGGGCGCGCGCTTGACCTGCTTCTGGACCGTCTTCTTTTTCATCTCCTGCTGAGGTGTGGCGGCAGGTGGTGCAATCGCAGCGATGATCTCCGGCTCGTCCTTGGACGCCGCAAAAATAGTCAGGGTGGTTGCGATCAAGATAATGGCGACATGAATGCCCACCGCCACCATGATCGCCGTGGCCCTGCGGCTGGTCTTTGCCTTGGGCTCGTGGCGAGTCGCCTGCGTTTGTGGCGTTTGCGCGTGAAGAGGTGCGTTAAACGTCTGGACCGTCGTGGCGGCGGGTTGAACCGATTGAACCGGAGCCTCACTGAAGGATTGAGGCGCTTCCTGCGGCGGGATGACTTCCGGCGAGGCGGGTTGCTGGACAGGAGTTAGGGAGGCTGGTTCGGGTGGGTTCTCGACTGAAGGCTGAGCGGCCTGCGGAGCCGCCGGAGGAGTCAACGCCTGCGTGTTTTCAACTTCATACCCCAGTCGGCTAAGACCTCTTCGAATTTTCTTGCGGGCTCCGATCGGGATGCCGATGGCTTCCCATTCAGCGTCAGTCAAGTCAGCGAGGATCTCGACTTCATCGATGTCGTTGGCTGCCAACAGTTCGGCATACTTGCTTAACCCTTCGCGCTCCAGCCATTCCGATAATTCCATCCCTACTTCCCTTTAGCCGGTTTAGATTGAGCCTTGCCCTTCGCTTTTGCTTTTCCGTCCGCGGGTTCGGTGGGTTCGGCTTCCTTCGGTTCGGCTTTGCTCTCGCCTTCACCTTCACTCTCGCTTTCTTCCTCCGCGCTTGCCGCCTCGTTTCCTGTGCCTTCCAGCTCCTTGTTCAACAGTTCGACAGCTTTAGCAGGAGCCCCTTCCCAGAGTTCTCCTTCGTTGTAGACCTTGGCGTAGGTGTGAACCAAGGAGAGCAATTCTCCTGCGCGCCCCTCATCATTTGCGGCAAGCAGCAACTGGATTGCACTCTGGATCGAACGCTTCGCCAGTTCACGTGAGCCTCCAAAGTCAACGGTGTAGGCGGCACCGTAGGCGGTAATGGCTTCCCGGGTGCGTCCGGTATTCTCCAGGGCCACCGCCTTGATGTACCCGAGATCTGAACGAGCCGGCAAGATGGGATTGGCTTCGAGAGCATCGACCTGGGTGATTGCGGCTTCCCAGTTGCCTTGACTCAGCTCGGCCCAGCAGGCGATCACGTCCATTTGCCCGCGCAGGGTTGGGGGCAATGACTCTGCCTTCAAAGCGGCGGCGACCTCGGCGATGCCCTTGGCATTGCCGGTTTCCCGAAAGCAGTCAATCAAGCGAAGTTGAGCCCGGGAGGTGTAGTTGCCCGGAGCGGGATAAAAGTTTCCGACGGGGTTCTTGGCCAGGCTGGAAAACGCCGCAATCGCCTTGGGGTAATCACCCGCGTAAAAGAAGCGATTGCCCTGCTTCCAGAGATCGGGCTCGGGGAAATCAATCCGGGCGATTTCAGAGTGAGGCAGCACCTTGGGATTGGGAGTGTTTCGTCCGGTCCATTGAATGCCGTTGTTGTTGACTGCCCGGATCTGCACCTGCTGGATGAGACCGTTCTTGAGATGAACAGTCGCCGTGGTAGAGCCTTGCTGAGCCCGGGCCATGGGAAGAAACAGGAGCAGCAGGCAACCCAGGATCAGGCAACCCTGTATCCTCATCGACCTAACAGGGTACTGCTTCCGGTTAAACTCTCGCCGCAAAACCTCTGCCATCATCTCCCTGTCCTTTGTAGCACTCATTTCGCCCCCTCCTTTTCGGGTGGCACATACTCCGACCGCCACTTCAAGAACAACTTCATCGCCTTGTCTTTGTTGGGATGCTCGATGTTCTGCATTCTCGTCAGCATATCCTTGAGGATCAGCAGTGCTTTGAGATCTTCCCCCTTCTCTTTCATGATCAGGGCGGCCCGGATGTAGGCAGGCATGGAAACCTCGATATGGCCGGGATAGGCGTTGTACGTATTGATGTAGACCACCAGCGCTTCGCCGACCTGCCCCAACTGATCGAGGCAAACCCCATAGTTGTAGTTGGCTTCGGCGGAGAATTTGTTCCACGCGTTGTTGTCCATGTAGGCCTCCCAGCGAGATAAGGCCTCCTCAATCTTCTTGTCCTTCATCAACAGCCGCGCCACCCCCACACTGGCGTTTTCGGCCAGCTCAGCGTTGCCGAATTCATTGAGGACCCGGTCGAAATACTCCATCGCTCTGGCCCGGTCTTCCGGGAGATCGGATTGAGCATCGATCTCGGCACGATCCAGCAGTGCGAGATCAAAGTCCTCGCTACCCTCCCGATTGGCGAGGATGTAGTCGTAGAGAGGCGCCGCTTCTTGAGGCTGCTTCCGAGTCACCGCATGCCAGCGCGCCAGGCGAACGATGATGTAGTTAGAGTGAGCCGCCGGATCAAAATTATTGTTGAGCTGATAGAACAATGCCTGGATGGCTTCCTCATGGTCACCCTTGGTTTCTTCGAGCAACTGGATTTTCCCGATCATGGCCCAGGCTTTCAGCGAGACGCTGGCTTGCCTGGATAGGCTCATTTCATCGAGTCGGCTTGCCGCATTCTCCGGATCGTTTTCTTTGATGAATTCCAGGTAGCTGCCAAACAGTTCCGACAACTGCCCGCCAGCGGCATCTTGTCCGCTGGCATAGAGCAGAGCTTCGAGTTGCTG